>NZ_JBZYWI010000064.1:0-17113 GCF_058932755.1 Quadrisphaera sp. DVD1 | reverse complement strand
CCATCCAGGTGGCCACCAGGGCCGGGTCGAGCACGGCCAGCGCGGAGGCGGTGGCGGGGGACTCGCTGGCCAGGTCGAGGAGCTCGCGCAGCGCCCAGGAGCGCTGACGCCGGGTGGAGGCCGAGGCGCCCTCGAGGGTGGACAGGTAGCCGGCGACCAGGGCGGCGGACGGGTGCTCGCTCATCTGACGATGATAACGGAACCAAGCCTGAGCCATGCAGCTCCCCTCGCCTCCCAGCCCGGCGCCGGGCGCCTTCCCCGCCGGGTTCCTCGCGGCGAGGGCTAGAGCTGCGCGGGTCGTGTCAGGGGAGTCCCGACTGGTTCGTGGCCATGCTTCCGTTATCAGATTCCTCCAGCGGTCGATGGCCCTGCCGATGAGGAGCACGACGCGGCGCGGACCGCCGGTGAGTTCTCCAGGAAGCCCCAGGACGCCGGCCCGGCGCTGCAGCGAGCCGCACCCGGGCGCCCCCGAGCGCCCCCGAGCGCCCCCGAGCGCCTCCGAGCGCCTCCGTGGCGCACGAGGACCGCCGTCGCACAGGAGGGACCGAGGAGCCCGGGTCGATCGACGGTGTTGATCTCCAGACCAGGGGAGTGCGACGCTGGGGCCGCGACCAGCCCGAGCACCTCAGCGCCGAGGAGTGCCGATGAGCGACCTGCAGTCCGACCCGCCCGCACCCTCGAGCGCTGCGCCGTCCCCGGGCCAGGTCGCGCCCGGCCGGGCCCCGACGCCCTGGGAGGCGCTCAGGGAGCAGCTCGGCAGCCACCTCGTGCAGGGCGAGCCCGTCCAGCGCGCCGGCGTCACCGTCGTCCCCGTCGCCCGGGTGCGCGCCGGAGCCGGTGGAGGCGGCGGCGGCGAGCCGGGCGCCTCGGGCAGCGGCGGCGGTGGCGGCTACCTGGCGCGTCCGGCCGGGGCCTGGGTGATCACCGACGCCGGAGCGGCGTGGAGCCCCGCGGTCGACGTCAACCGGATCGTCGCGGGCGGCCAGCTGCTCGCCCTGGCCGTCACGGTCGCCCTGGCGCTGCGCTCCGCCCGCCGCGCACCCTCGAAGCCGCAGCGCGTTCCGGGAAGGACGCCGGCCAGGACCCCTCGCAAGCCTTCGGGGACGGCCTGCAGCTGCACCCAGGGGAGGCGTTCCTGGCGCTCGTCGACCCCCGCTCCACCACATGTAATGACATAACGTTGATTATCGGCGTAGTGGGAGAGCTGCCGAGAGCCCACGTCGCAGCGCGTCCCGACGGCCGTCAGCGGACGCTCGGACCGGGTGCCGAGCTCGCTGCCGACGTCGCTGCCGAGCTCGTGCAGGAAGCGATCGTCGCACCCTCGGGTGCCACCGCACCGCAGGCCTGGCCGTCCGGACGCGGCGCGGCACCTCCACGGGTTCCTGCGCGGCGAGCAGCGCCACCAGGCCCGGCCAGCTCGCGAGCCCGAAGCCGTTCGAAGCCGTTCGAAGCCGTCCACGAGCCGGCCGGCGCGGTGGCTCGGCAGCGCGGCGAGGCTCCGGTCCGGCTCGAGCGCCAGCAGGGGCCCGCCCAGGCGCGCGGCGTACCAGGCCACGCCGCGGCGCTCGGATCCTCCCGGCGCCGCGCTCGCCCGACCTCACACCGGCGCCGCGGTGCGCACACCGGCGATGAGCAGCAGCGATCCGGTCCGCCGGGAGCTCGTCCGCGGTGACCGAACAGCATTCTCACAAGCGACCACCGATCTCACATCGCACCGCTGCTGTGCTCTGTGAGCACGCCTGTGAGCACAGCCTGTGAGATTGGGGACGGCTGCCGCTCCCCCGTACCTCACAGTCAGCACGCACGGTGTTGGATGTGAGGATGGACGGATCCCGCAGCGACCAGGTGCTGGCCCTCGTGCGAGCCGGCGGCCGGGTGCCGCTGGGCGACCTGGCCGGACGGCTGGGGGTCTCGGAGATGACCATCCGCCGCGACCTCGACGCCCTGGCCACCCGTGGCCTGGTCCAGCGGGTGCGCGGTGCGGCGGTCGCCCTGCCCGCCGACGGGAGCGCGCCGAGCACCTCGGCGCCCGCCCTGGCTGCCGTCCCGCGACCGGCTCCCAGCCCGGCGACCCCCGGCCCGGTGACCCCAGCGGCGACCACCCCGGCACCGGCGCTGCGGCCGAGCCCCGTCCCGGACGACCAGCTGCGCCGGGAACCGGAGAGCGAGGACGAGCGGATCGCCGCGGCGGTGCTCCCCCTGCTCGTCCCGGGCACCAGCGTGCTGCTCGACGCCGGCCCGGCGTCGCGGGCGCTCGCCCGCCGGCTGCACGGCCACCGCGACCTCACCGTCGCCGTGACCGACCTGGCCACCGCCGCCGAGGCCGCCGTGCACGCCGGCGTCCGGCTCATCGTCCTGGGCGGGGAGCGGCGTCCCGGGGAGGAGGCCCTCGTCGGCCCGCTGGCCCTGGCCGCCCTCGACGGCCTGTCCTTCGACACCGCCGTGCTCACCGCCGCCGGCGTCCAGGCCGGGGGCGGGTGGACGACGACCAGCGCCGAGCGGGCCGACCTGCACCGGGCGGCGCTGGCCCGGGCCGACCGGGTCGTGCTCACCGCGGCGTCCGCGGCGCTGGGCCGGCGCGCCCTGGCCCGCGCGGGCGCCCTGGGCTCGGCTTCGGCGCTGGTCACCGGCGCCGGTGGGGCGCCCGAGCAGGCCGCGGTGGTGCGCGCCGCACGCAGCGAGGGGGTGGAGGTGGTCCTCGTCTGAGACGGATCTCAGAGCGGGAGCACCTCCACCCCCTCACGGGTGGTGCGGGGAGCGCGCTGGGCTCAGGCCTTGCGCACGTCCTCGGCCTGCAGGCCCCGGTCACCCGGGACGGCCTCGTAGCTGACCCGGTCGCCCTCGTCGAGGCTGCGGTAGCCGTCGGTGTCGGCGATCGCGGAGAAGTGGACGAACACGTCCTGCCCGCCGTCGTCGGGAGCGATGAAGCCGAAGCCCTTCTCGGCGTTGAACCACTTCACCGTGCCCTGGGTCGAACCGCCGCCGCCACCGCTGGGACGGCTGGAGCGCTGGGGGGCCGCGGAGCGCGCACCGCGGTCCTGGCCGTAGCCACCGCGGTCCTGGCCGTACCCGCCGCGCTCCTCGCGCGCCGGGGCCTGGCGCGGGGCGCCGCCGACGGGGCTGACGTTCTCGGCCTGCAGGCCGCGCTGGCCCTGAGTGGTGTCGTAGCTGACCTGCTGGCCCTCCTCCAGGCTGCGGTAGCCGCCGGTGTCGGCGATCGCGGAGAAGTGGACGAACACGTCCTCCCCACCGTCGTCGGGAGCGATGAAGCCGAAGCCCTTCTCGGCGTTGAACCACTTCACCGTGCCCTGCGAGGCCCCGCCTCCGGAGCGGTTGGAGCGCTGGGGCGCCGAGGAGCGCGCACCGCGGTCCTGGCCGTAGCCACCGCGGTCCTGGCCGTAGCCACCGCGGTCCTGGCCGTAGCCGCCGCGCTCCTCACGAGCCGGCGCGCGCCGCGGCGCCCCGCCGAGGGAGCGCACGTTCTCGGCCTGCAGGCCGCGCTGGCCCTGGGTCGCGTCGTAGCTGACCTGCTGACCCTCCTCGAGGCTGCGGTAGCCACCCTCGTCCGCGATCGCGGAGAAGTGGACGAAGACGTCCTGGCCGCCGTCCGCGGGCTCGATGAACCCGAACCCCTTCTCCCCGTTGAACCACTTGACCGTGCCCTGCGGCATCCACCCGCTCCTGAACGTCTCGTCATCTCCACGGGTCGGCATCCCGCCCGCTGTGCGTCCCCGCGCCGCCCGGACGCCTTCCCCGGCTCCGGTCGGCGCGACCGACGACCCCCAGTGTCCTCCACTCCGGGCCGTTCGCGCACCGCGCCGGGCGAGCGATCTCCGCGAGGGCCGATCAGGACCCCGTCGGCGCCGGCTCCGGCGGGCGCGGAGCGGCCAGCCAGCGGCCGGCGGCGAGCACGGTGAGCGCCGCTGCCGCACCGGCCAGCACGGTGAGCAGCAGGGCGCTGCTCGCGCCGGCGCGGTCGATGGCGTGCCCGGCGGCGGCCGCGCCGGCCGAGACGCCGATCCCCATCGCGGTGCTCACCCAGGTCAGGCCCTCGGTGAGGCGGCCGGGCTCGACGAGCTCGCGGACCAGGGCGTTGCCGCTGATGATCGTCGGGGAGATGCCGACGCCCGCGACGACGAGGGCGCCGGCCAGCGCCGGCACGGAGTCGACGAGGGCCACCGGCACGAGCAGCACCGCCATGAGCGGCATCGCGACCAGGAAGCGGCGGGCGTCGGAGGAGCGCCACTGCACCGCGCCGTAGACCAGGCCGGCGACCAGGCTGCCCGCCGCGTACAGGCCCAGGACCGCTCCGGCCAGCCCCGGCCGCCCGCGCTCCTCGGTGAACCCGACGGTGATCACCTCCACGCTGCCGAAGACCACCCCGAGGAAGGCGAAGGCCACGACGAGCACGACCATCCCCGCCGAGCGCAGCACGCCGGTGCCCACCGCCGCGCGCGCCCCCGAGGGCGTCGGCTCGGTGGCCCGCTGCGCGAAGAGCGCCCCTGCTCCGACCGCGACCGCGGCCGCGGCCGCGAGCAGCGCCCAGGCCGGACCCGCCTGCGTGGCCAGCAGCGTCACGGCCACCGGGCCGACGAGGAAGACGACCTCGTCGAGCACGGACTCCAGGGAGAACGCCGTGTGCAGGCGCGCGGTCACCGCTCCCCCGGCCCGGGTCAGCACCCACGACCAGCGGGCGCGCACCAGCGCCCCGACCGAGCCGATCGACGAGCCCATGACCACCGCGGCCGCCCACAGCGCCGCCACCGGCGCGCCGCCGGTGGCCAGCGCCACGAGCGCGACGATGCCGAGCACGTGGACGAGCACCGCCGGGCGCATCACCGCGGCCTGCCCGTGGCGGTCCACCAGGCGCGCCACGATCGGGGAGCACACCGCCTGCACGACGGCGTAGACGGCGGCCACCGTGCCGGCCGTGCCGTAGGAGCCGGTGGCGCCCTCGACGAGGAAGACGATCCCGATCCCCAGCATGGAGATCGGCATCCGGGCCAGCAGCCCCGCCGCCGCGAAGGCGGCGGCGCCCGGCTCGCGCAGGACCTCGCGGTAGGGGTTGGGCAGCGCGAGCATCAGTCCAGGTCGACCGGGGCCAGCTCGGCGAACCGGTCCCCCGGGCCCGGGTTGCCCGGGGCGCTCGCGCCGCCGAAGTGGCGCACCACCCCCCACACCGCGTTCAGCCCGGTCGTCACCGCCCCCTCGGCCCAGCCGGGGGTGAAGGAGATGTCGTCACCGGCGAGGAACAGCCCGCGCTCGGCCGGCGGGCGCTCGTCGTGCACGAAGTGGCTGAACAGGCGCCGCTGGTAGCGGTAGTGCCCGGGCAGCGCCCCGCGGAAGGCGCCCATGAAGTTCGGGTCGGACTCCCACGAGACCGTCAGCGGCTCCCCCACGATGTGGCTGGCCACGTCGACGTCGGGGTAGACCTGGCGCAGGCTGGCCAGCATCCGGCGCACCCGCTCCTCGGTGCTCAGCGCCAGCCACTTCAGGGCGTCGTCGTTCCAGGTGTAGGACAGGCAGATCACGGCCGGCTCGTCGTCCCCGCCGCCCTCCCCCTCGAGGAGGTAGGTGGCCCGCGTCATCCGGTCGGTCAGCGTGGTGCTCATCACCCGCCGCCCGGTGACCGGGTCCACGTCCCGCCAGAAGGGCCGGTCGACCATGACGAAGGTCTTCGAGGACTGCGCGTAGTGCGAGCGGTCCATCGCCATCCAGGTGGCGTGGTCGAACAGCGCCTCCTCGGTGTCGATGCGCGCCGAGAGCAGCCACGACTGGCAGGTCACCACCGCCGCCTCGAAGGTGCGCTCCCCGCCCCAGCGGTCGGTGACGACGATGCCGCCGCCGGGCTGCCGGCGCAGCGCCGACACCCCCGGGCGCGGTGCCCCGCCGTGCAGGCCGCGCAGCGAGGTGCCGGCCGGCCAGTGCACGGCGTCGTCGACCTGCCGGGCCCACAGCCGCAGCGGCACCTGCTGGGCCCCGCCGACGATGCGCCGGTGGTCCTCGTCGGCGTCGGTGAGCACCACCCGCAGGATCTCCAGGATCGAGTGGGGGAAGTCGGTGTCCCAGCCGCCGGTGCCGAAGCCGACCTGCCCGAAGGCCTCGCGGTGGGCGTAGGGCAGGTCGCGGAACGCCCGGCTGGCGGCGATGAACCCGTAGAAGCTCGTCTCGTCGAGCACCTTGACCATCGGGTCCCACAGGGCCTTGACGGCGCGCAGGTCCCGCGCGGCGATCGCGTCCTGCAGGGCCGAGAAGCCGACCTCCTCCAGCGCCGAGGACCACGCGGCGGCGACCTCGCCGAAGAACGGGGGCAGCTGGTCGGGGGTCTCGGCGTAGTGCACGTGCCCGCCGAGGTCGATCACCGTGCTGGCCGTCGCGGTCGACAGCGGGTTGGGGAAGGGCGCGGTGGCGACGCCGAGGGCGTCGACGTAGTGGAAGAACGCCCGCCCCGAGGGCGGGAAGCGCATGCCGCCGAGGTCGGCGACGACGCCCTCGACGCCCTTGAAGCGCGCAGAGCGCAGCCGCCCGCCGATCTGGTCGGCCTCGTAGACCACCGGGCGCAGGCCCATCCGCATGAGCTCGTAGGCGGCCACCAGCCCGGCCATGCCGGCGCCGATGACGGCGACCTCCGCGCCGTGGGCGTCGGAGGGCACCGAGCCCAGGCCGGCGGGCGAGGCCAGCCACTCGTCGTAGGGGAAGGGGAAGTCGGGCACGAGCATCGACACCCCCGGTCGGCCCGCGGGCACCTCGCCCCAGCCCACGTCCCCCGATGCCGACGTCATGCGCGCTCCTCCTGGTCCCAGCTCCGGTACACGTGCGGCCGCAGCTCGGCCACGTAGGGGTTGCGGGTGCGCACCGCGGCCAGCGCGGCGGGGTCGACGTCGGCCACCACCAGCGCCTCCCCCGGCTCCTCGCCGGTCACGGCGCCCACCGCCAGCACGGCGCCGTCCGCGCCGGCCACGACGCTGCCGCCGCAGAACGCCGGACCGCCCTCGGGCTGTCCCCCGCCGGCGTGGTTGGCGTAGACCACGACCATCCCGTTCTCCATCGCCCGTGCGGGGATGAGCACCCGCGCCACCGCCGGGTCCTCGACCGCGGTGGGCACGCAGAGCACGTCGGCCCCGGCGCGCGCCGCAGCGCGCGCCGGCTCGGGGAACTCCGCGTCGAAGCAGACCGCGACGCCGACCCGCAGACCGCCGAGCTCGACGACCAGCGGGGCGCCGTCACCGGGCGCGAACGCGGCCCGCTCCCCCGGCCCCCACAGGTGCACCTTGCGGTAGCGGCCCAGCAGCCGCCCGGCGCCGTCGCAGACCGCGGCCGTGATGCACCCCTCGAACGGCTCGGACCACACCTGCGCCACGCCGTGCCGGGCGGCGCTGGCCCGCACGGCCTGCGCGATCCGCGGGGTCGCCGCGGCGGCGTCCAGCGCGTACCCGGTGGCGAACATCTCGGGCGAGACCAGCAGGTCCACCCCGGCGGCGGCAGCGGCCGCGGTGGCGGCGTCCAGACGGGCGAGGTTGTCCTCCAGCTCCCCCGGGCGGCCGGCGGCCTGCCAGGCGGCGACCCTCACGGGCGGCGTCCGGCGGGGCGGGAGGGCGAGGTCACCGGGGCATCGTAGGAGCAGCCCCTGGCCGGCCGATCACCCGGCGAGGCGGACGAGGGCGGCGACGGCGACCGCCAGCAGCCAGCTCGTGAAGGTGCCGACGAGGAAGTACTCGGTGACCACGTCGGCCGCCCCGCGCTGCTCCTGCTTGGCCGAGCGGATCTCCGGCAGCCGGAGCACGCCCTTGGCCGCGATGACCACCGCCGCGGCCGTCAGGTCACCGGCCAGGGCCAGGCCGAGGATGAACGTGCGCTCCAGCGGCCCGAGCAGGCGCCCGCCGCGCAGGCTCGCCTCCCCCGTGACCGGCGGGGTGCCGGCCGCGGACAGCACCAGGCGCACGACGCGGTTCGCGCTCGCGAGCAGGAACAGCGTCCCGGCCACGGCGGTCAGCGCGCCCTCGACGCCGACCCCGGCCAGGCCCGGCAGGTCCAGCCCGGCGTACCAGCGCGCCAGCGGCCCGGTGACCGGCGGCGCGACGGGCACGAGCGCCAGGACGGCGAGGCCCAGCACGGTGATCGCCGCCAGGGGGGTGCGCCCGGAGGCGCGCAGGCGCGAGGAGTCCGCGGCCACCCACACGAGCGCGGCGAGGACGCCGACCGCGGCGAGGACGCCGGCCCCTGCCCCGGGCGCGGCGACCAGGCCCAGGCCGAGCGCGGCGGCGGCCCCGGCGGCCAGCGCCACCGCAGTGCGCCGCGGGGAGGTGGCGTCGGGCGACCAGCGGACGAGGTCGACCACGCCGAGGGCCAGCAGCAGCGCGGCGAGCAGGCTCACCGCAGCTCCCGCAGCAGGTCGTGGCCGGCGAGCACCGCGTAGGCGCCGGAGCGGGTCAGGGACTGCGAGACGGCCGGCTGGCCGATGCCCTCCTGCGCCGCCATCGCGGACTGCTGCTCCCCCAGCAGCAGGGCGCGCAGCAGCCGCAGCTCGCGGGCGCTCATCCGGGCCAGGATCTCGTCGCGGCAGGCGAGGAAGGCGTTGACCGCCGCTGCCCCGCCGTCCGTGCCACCGTCCGTGCCGCCGTCCCTGCCCTCCTCCACGGCGTACCAGGTGCGCACCGAGCGGCTGCGGGGCTGCCCGGCGCGGCTGCGGGCGGTGTCCACGGCCGAGCGCGCCGCCCACCAGGCCGGGCCGTCCTGGGAGACCAGGTCGCGGTCGGCGTCGAAGACGGTGAACGAGCCGCGCCCCAGGCCGTAGCGGGTGTCGACCTCGGGCAGCAGCGCCAGGCGCACGAGCAGTGCGGCCAGGGCGGCGTCGGCGACGGTGGCGTAGGCGCCCTGGAACTCGTCGCCCAGGGTGACGTCGAGCGGCTGCACCGAGGGCACGAGGGCCTCGACCTCGGCGAGGGCGCGCACGAGCGCCTGCTGGACGGCGGCCCGGTCGGGGTGCTCGCGCGAGGAGACGAGGTCGCCGATGAGGGCCACCGCGGTCCGCGGGCGCGGGGCTGCTGGTGTGGGCACGCCCAGCATCACACCATCACTGATGTCCGCTGTCTATCAGCCATTCCGTGATCTCTGCCGGAAATCACTCCGCTCACGCCGAACCCACCCCGTGGCTCCGGCGACGTGCGCCAGACTGCCCGCCGTGAGCCGCTACCTCGACGTCGAGGGCCCGATCGCCCTCGCCCACCGCGGCTTCACCGCGCCCGGCTCGACCGGTGCCCTGGAGAACTCCCTCCCCGCGTTCGCGGCCGCCGTCGACCTCGGCTACCGCTACCTGGAGACGGACGTGCACGCCACCTCCGACGGCGTCCTCGTCGCCTTCCACGACGCCACCCTGGACCGCGCCACCGACGGCCGCGGGCCGATCGCCGCCCAGCCGTGGTCGGTGGTCTCGCGCGCGCGGATCGCCGGGCTCGAGCCGGTCCCGCGCCTGGAGGAGGCGCTCGCGGCCTGGCCGCACGTGCGGTTCAACCTCGACGTGAAGGCCCGCGGCGCGATCGCCCCCCTCGTGCGGGTGCTCACCGCCGCGGGGGCGGTGGACCGGGTCTGCATCGCCTCGTTCTCCGAGCGCCGCCGGCGCGCGGTCCTCGCCGGCCTGGCCGCGGCGGGCCACCGCCACGTGACGTCCTCGGCCAGCCGGCAGGGCGTGGTGCGCTTCCTCGCCGCGGTCGGTGCGGGGCTGCGGGGACGGGCGCTGCGCGCGGCGGTCGGCGCCGACTGCCTGCAGGTGCCCGAGCGCTCGGGGCGGCTGCCGGTGCTCACCGCGCGCACCCTCGCCGCGGCCCGCTCGGCGCACCTGCCCGTGCACGTGTGGACCGTCGACGACCCGGCGTCCATGCGCCGCCTGCTCGACGCCGGCGTCGACGGCCTGGTCACCGACCGCGCCGACCTGCTCCGGGAGGTGCTGGCCGAGCGCGGCCAGTGGCCCGCCCCACCGATCCCCCCGCGGATCCCCCCGACCGACGAGGAGGCCCGACCGTGAGCGCCGCCGCTCCCGCGCGCCCGCTGCCCGCCACCCGCCGGCGCCACCAGCGGGCCTGGTACGTCTACGACTGGGCCAACTCGGCCTTCGTCACCACCACGGCCACCGTGCTGTTCACCCCCTACCTGACCGCGGTGGCCGAGCAGGCCGCCTGCCCGGACGGGGTCGGGGAGGTCGGCGGTGCCTGCCGCACCGCCCTGTCGGTGCTCGGCGTGCCGATCGCCCCGGGGTCCCTCGCCCTGTACGTGGTGACCGCCGCGACCCTGCTCTCGGCGCTCGTGCTGCCGGTGGTCGGCGCGCTGGCCGACCGCTCCCCCGCCCCGCGCCGGCTGCTGGGCGCCTTCGCCTGGACCGGGGCGGCGGCCGCCAGCGCCATGGTCCTCGTCGCCGGCGCGGACTGGCAGCTCGGGGCGCTGCTGCAGCTGGTCGCGACGGTGTCCCTGGGGGCCTCGCTCGTCGTCTACGACGCCCTGCTCGTGCAGGTGGCCGAGCCGGACGAGCGCGACGCCGTCTCCAGCCGGGGCTGGGCCCTGGGCTACGCCGGGGGCGGGCTGCTGCTGGCCGCCGACCTGGCCCTGGTCTCCGGCCACGCCGCCCTGGGGATCACCGAGGCGACGGCGGTGCGGCTCAGCCTGCTCACCGCCGGGCTGTGGTGGGCCGCCTTCACCCTCGTGCCCTACCTGGGCCTGCGCGGGCTCGACGCCCGGGGACCGGCGATCGACCGGGCCCCGGGCGGTGCGGCCGAGGCGGCCGGCGACCGCTCGGGCGGCACCGGACGAGCGGTCGCCGCCGCGTTCGCCCAGCTGTGGCTGACCCTGCGCTCGGCGCGCACCTACCCCCAGACGCTGCTCTTCCTCGCCGCCTACCTCTTCTTCAACGACGGCATGCAGACCGTGATCGGCACGGCCAGCCTGTACGGGCAGGCCGAGCTCGGGTTCGAGCAGTCCCAGCTGATCGTGGCGATCCTCCTGGTGCAGTTCGTCGCCTTCGGCGGGGCGCTGCTGTTCGGGCGCATCGCCGCGCGGGTGGGCGCCTACCGGGCGGTGCTGGGGTCCCTCGCGGTCTGGCTCGTCGTGATCCTCGCCGGCTTCGCCCTGCCGGCCGGGCGGTTCCTGCTCTTCCTGGCCCTGGCCGCCGGCATCGGCCTCGTCCTCGGCGGCACCCAGGCGCTGTCGCGCTCGATGTACAGCCAGCTCGTGCCGCGCGGGCGCGAGGCGGAGTACTTCAGCCTCTACCAGGCCGCCGAGCGCGGGACGAGCTGGCTGGGCACCCTCGTCTTCGGCCTGGTCTTCCAGCTGGCCGGCTCGTACCGGCCGGCGATCCTCTCGCTCGTGGTCTTCTTCGTCGTCGGGGGCCTGCTGCTGTGGCGGGTGGACCTGCGCCGGGGCATCCGCGAGGCCGGCAACGAGGTGCCCGCCCTCGTCTGAGCGCCCCGCCCCCGAGCGGTCCGTGGGCCGCGATGAGTTCCGGGCCCGCCCCGGGTCTGAGAGGCCATGAGCACGTCGCAGGACCGGACCACCGCGCTGCCGGGCCGCCCGCCCGTCGTCGACCTCGCCACCTGGCAGGCCGCCCGCGACGAGCTCCTCGTCCGCGAGAAGGCCCACACCCGCGAGGGCGACGCCCTCGCCGCCGCCCGCCGCCGCCTGCCGATGGTCGAGGTCGACGCGGCCGTGGAGGTCGTCGGCCCCGACGGCCCGGCCCCGTTCCTCGACCTGTTCCAGGGCCGCGAGGAGCTCGTCGTCTACCAGCACATGTGGTACGACGGCGCGCCGCACCAGGGGCAGTGCGAGGGCTGCACCACCACGGCCTGGCACCTGGACGACGCCGTCTACCTCCACGCCCGCGGCGTCTCGTTCGCCGTCGTGACCACGGGCGCCTGGGAGGAGGTCGCTCCCTACGTGGCGTTCATGGGCTACCGCCAGCCCTGGCGCTCGGTGCGCGGCGTGGAGGCGCCGATCGGCGGGGAGATGGGGCACCTCGTCTGCTTCCTGCGCGACGGCGACCGCGCGTTCCTCACGTACTCCACGACCGGGCGGGGCAACGAGGCGGCCAACGGGTCGCTCGCCCTGCTCGACATGACGCCCTACGGGCGCCGCGAGGCGTGGCAGGACGACCCCGAGGGCTGGCCCGAGGCCCCCCAGGTGGGCCCGGTGGGCGGGCACGGCGTCCCGGTCTGCTGGTACTGGCGCAGCGACGCCGACGGCGCCGCCACCTGGGGCCCGACCAGCCGGCCCGTGCCGCAGTGGGCCCGCCCCGGAGCGGCGCCCGTGCAGACCCTCGGCCGAGGTGGTCAGCACCACTGAGGCGCCCTCCGTTCGCGCACGGGGTGTAGCGGAGGTCACACTGCCCGTGGCGGACGGCGGTCAGATGCGCGGAACACAACGGCGCCGCCGGCCGTTGTGCACAGTGCATCTCGCCGAGCGGGAAGCGTCCGCCGGCCCCACCAGGGCCACCACGGAGCGTTCCCGCCGCCGCTGACCGGGCGGCGCACACAGACCTGGAGGAAGACCATGAGCGACCGGAGCCTGCGCGGAACTCGACTGGGCGGGTCGAGCATGGAGAGCGAGGAGGGCGTCGAGCTGGCGCCCCGCCAGCTCGCCGTCTACGACTGCCCCCAGGGGCACGTGACGAAGCTGCCCTTCTCCATGGAGGCCGACGTGCCCTCCGTCTGGGAGTGCCGCTGCGGCGCCGAGGCGCTGCTGCGCAACGGCGACGCGCCCGAGGTCAAGGCCGTCAAGCCGGCCCGCACGCACTGGGACATGCTCCTGGAGCGCCGCTCCGTGGACGACCTCGAAGTGCTGCTGCAGGAGCGCCTGGCCAAGCTCCGCAACGGCACCCTGCACCAGCGGCGCAGCGCCTAGCGCGCGTCGCTCCCCCGCGGCGCGCACCCCCCTCCGCGCCGCGATCCCGGGTGATGGGCCCACCACCCCCACGGGCCCCCCGGGCCGGACCGGCCGCACCCACCCGGTGCGGCCGGTCCGTCGTCTCCAGCGCCCTCCGGGGCCTGCGCCCCTCAGCGGCCCTCAGCGCCGCACGAGGCCGCGCAGCTGGCGGGCCCGGTGGCCCACCCCCCACGCCGTCGTGCGCCACAGGGCCTCGCGCACGATCCGCCCGCTCATCTTGCTCGTGCCGGCGGCGCGCTCGACGAAGGTGATCGGCACCTCCACCACGCGCAGGCCGGCCCGCACCGCGCGCCAGGCCAGGTCGACCTGGAAGCAGTACCCCTGGGAGTGCACGGCGGCGAGGTCCAGGGTGCGCAGCGCCTGCGCCCGCACCGCCCGGAAGCCCCCCGTGGCGTCCCGCAGCGGGAGGCCCAGCGCCACTCGCGCGTAGGTGGTGCCGACCCGGCTGAGCAGCTCGCGCCGCCGGGGCCAGTCGACCACCGAGCCGCCCGGCACCCAGCGCGAGCCGAGCACGAGGTCCGCGCCGGCCTCGAGCGCCTCGAGCAGCCGCGGCAGCTGCTCGGGCTGGTGGGAGCCGTCGGCGTCCATCTCCACGAGCACGTCGTAGCCGCGCTCGAGCCCCCAGGTGAAGCCCGCCACGTAGGCGGCGCCCAGCCCGGCCTTGCCCGGGCGGTGCAGCACGTGCACGGCCGGGTCGGCGGCGGCCAGGGCGTCAGCGACGGCTCCGGTGCCGTCCGGGCTGGCGTCGTCGATGACGAGGACGTCGGCCGCGGGCACCGCCGCGCGCAGCCGCGCGAGGGTCAGCGGCAGGGACTCGCGCTCGTCGTAGGTGGGCGTGCAGACCAGGACCCTCATCGACGTCCGGCCCCGAGCGGGCGGCGGGCGCCGCCCTGCGGAGCACCCCGCTGAGCGCCGCGCTGAGCCCCCCGCGCCAGCGCGCCGCCCGCGGCGACGAGCAGCCCCGCGCCGGCCAGGAGGGCCTCGAGCGGGACGCCGGCGCGGCGCAGGCGGTCGGCAACCGTGGCGCCGGTGCGCAGCGGCAGCTCGGCCTCGAGCACGGCCGGGGTGAACAGCTCGGTGCGCTGGGTCGCCGTGCCGTCGGGCAGCACCAGCGCGCTCTCCCCCACGGTGGACACGTGCACCACGGCGCGGCCGTGCTCGACCGCCCGCAGCTGCGACATCGCCAGCTGCTGGGCGCTCTCGTCGGTGTAGCCGAAGGTGGCGTTGTTGGTCTGGACCACGAGCAGGTCCGCGCCGGCGTCCACGACGTCGTCCACCAGGCCGTCGTCGACGACCTCGAAGCAGATGAGCACCCCCGCCCGCGCGCCGGCGACGTCCATCACGCCCACCTGGTCGCCGGGCACGAAGTCGGCGCGCACGAGGTCGACCGCGGAGGTGATCCGGCGGAAGAAGGCCCGGTGGGGGACGTACTCCGCGAACGGCACCGGGTGGCGCTTGGCGTAGGCGTCGACCGCGCCCTGCCCGGCCTCCCACAGCAGCGAGGTGTTGCTCAGCCGGCCGTCGTCGCGGACCAGGACGGCCCCGAGCAGCAGCGGGGCTCCCGCGGCCGTGGCCGCCGCCTCGATCTGCTCGGCCGCGTCGTCGTTGCGGAAGGGGTCGATGTCGCTGCTGTTCTCCGGCCAGACCACGAGGTCCGGGGCCGGCGCGTCCCCCGCGGCCACCCGGTCGGCGAGCACCTCGGTCTGCGCGACGTGGTTGTCGAGCACCGCCCGGCGTTGGGCGTTGAAGTCCAGCCCGGCGCGCGGGACGTTCCCCTGCACCGCCGCCACCTGCAGGGAGCCGTCGTCCGCGGCGGCCGGGCGGGGCACCAGGGCGCCGACGCCGACCACCGCGGTCGCGGCCAGCGCGGCCGCCACCGGACGCGCCCAGCCGGAGGCGCCTCGGGCGGTGCGGCGGCGCAGCAGCAGGGGGTGCGCGGCCGCGGCCAGGAGCGCCCCGGCCAGCGCCACGGCGAAGGAGACCAGCGGCGCCCCGCCGACGGCCGCCAGGCCCAGGGTCGGCGCGTCCGCCTGGGAGAAGGCCACCCGCTGCCACCCGAAGCCACCGAAGGGCCAGCGCGCGAGCAGCCCCTCCAGCGCCACCCACACCCCGGCCGCCCCGACCGCGCGCGCGAGCGTGCCGACGACCGGGCCGCCCGGGCAGCGCGAGACCAGCGCCATCAGCGCAGCCGCGACGGCGGGGAACAGCGCGCAGACGATCGACAGCGGGATCCAGGCGATGAGGCCCACGTAGACCCCGGTCCACGACAGCAGCGGCAGGCACAGGCCCAGGCCGAAGACCAGGCCGAGCAGCGCCGCCGTCCGCACCCGCGCGCCGCGGGTGACGAGCACCAGCGCGCCGATCCCCAGGGGCGCGAGCGGCCACAGGCCGGGCTCGGGGAAGGCGAGGTAGGTGGCGACTCCCCCGGCCGCCGCCACCGGCACGGCGGCGCGCAGGGGCAGCGCCACCGGTGCGGCGCGCTTCAGCACGGGCCCACCTGCGCCGCCGCGGAGCGGCTGGCCTCCTCGGCCCAGCCGGGCGCGTCGTGCACGACCGCGCCGCGCACCGCCGTGCGCAGGCAGCGCGGGGCCGGCGTCCCGGGGGTCAGGTCCGGCAGCCCCGGGGTGCCGGAGCGGGCGTCGGTGCTCCACGCGGCGAAGCGGTCGTCGGGCGCCTGGACGACGAGCTCGGCCGGCTCCCACACGGCGAACGTGGCGGGCGAGCCGGGCACGAGCACCCCCTCGCCGTCGCGCCGCGCCGCGCGCCAGCCCCCGCGGGTGGAGGCGAGGAAGGCCGCGCGGGCCGAGATCCGGTGCGCGGGCTCGGTCGCGAAGGCCGCGGCCCGCACGGCCTCCCACGGGGCCATCGGCGTCACGGGGGCGTCCGAGCCCAGGGCCAGCGGGACGCCGGCCGCGGCCAGCGGGGCGAAGGGGTTCAGCGCCCGCGCGCGCGCCTCCCCCAGCCGCGCGGCGTACATGCCGTGCGCGCCGCCCCACAGGGCGTCGAAGACCGGCTGCACGCTGGCGGTCAGGCCCAGGCGCGCCATCGCGGCGATCCCGTCGGCGTCGACGCCCTCGACGTGCTCGAGGCGGTGGCGCGCCCCACCCAGCGCCGCGGCGCCCACCACGTCGGCGGCCGCGGCGAACCCGGCCAGGACCTCCGCGACCGCGGCGTCGCCGATGACGTGGAAGCCGGCCTGCAGCCCGGCGCGGGTGCACGCCACGACGTGGTCGCGCACCGCGTCGGCGTCGAGGTAGCGGTGCCCGCGGTGGCCCTCGCCCAGCCCCGCGCGGGCGGCGTCGGCGTAGGGGGCGTGCAGGGCCGCGGTCCGCGAGCCCAGGGAGCCGTCGACGGTCAGGTCGCCGGCCAGCCCCAGCAGGGCGCTGGGGTCGGGCAGGTCGAGGGCGGCGACGAGGTCGCGGGCGGCGTCGGCGTCGGCCACCAGCTCTCCCCACATCGCGAGCACCGTCGGCGCGGCGACGCCCTCCTCGGCGGCCAGGGAGAGCAGGGCGCGCAGGTCCTCCGGGGAGCCCACGTGCGGGGCCGCGCACTCGTGCACGCTGCCGATGCCCGCGGCGACCGCCGCCGCCAGCGCCGCCCGCTGCACGGTGCGGCGACGGGCCGGGGCGAGGTCGCGGGTGGCGTCGCGGGCGCTGTGGTGGGCCTCGCGCTCGACCCGTCCCTCCCCTCGCCAGCCCGGCTGCTGCGCCAGGGCGAGGCGCGCGGCGAGCGAGGAGGAGACCACCGCGGAGTGGACGTCGACGCGCGAGAGGTACACCTCGGCGCCGCCCGCGGCGCGGTCGAGCTCGGCCGCCGTGGGGCCCCGCCCCTCGGGCCAGGCCGTGTCGTCCCAGCCCGACCCGAGCACCTGCTCCCCCGGGTGCGCCGCGGCAGCCGCGGCCACGGCGTCCAGGGCCTGCGCGAGGCTGGCGGCGCCGGACAGGTCCACGCCCGTCAGCGCCAGCCCGGTCTCGGTGACGTGCACGTGGGCGTCGACGAACGCAGGGGTCACCAGCGCCCCGTCCAGCTCGACGACGACGTCGGCTCCGGAGGCCGCCGAGGCCGCGGCCTCCTCCGACCCCACCCACGCCACGGTGGGGCCCTCGACGAGCATCGCCGTGGCGAAGGGGTCGGCGGGGCTGTAGACGCTCCCCCCGCGGTAGAGCACGCGGGAGGGCGCGGGGCCGGC
>NZ_JBZYWI010000063.1:0-17399 GCF_058932755.1 Quadrisphaera sp. DVD1 | reverse complement strand
CCTGCGCGGACGTCAGGCGCTCGGCCGGGTCCTTGCGCAGCAGGCCCTCGATCACCGGCGCCAGGCCCCCGGCGTGCGGGGCCGGCGGCACGTCGTCGGCGACGACGGCGGTGAGCGTGGCCAGCGGCCCCGGCCCCTCGAACGGCGGGTGGCCCTCCACGGCCGCGTACAGCAGGGCGCCCACGCCCCACAGGTCCGAGGCCGCGCTGGCCTGGCCACCGCGGGCCCGCTCCGGCGCCAGGTACGCCGGGGAGCCCAGGACGACGCCGACCTCGGTGATCGACGTCTCCCCCGGTGCCTGCGCGATGCCGAAGTCGGCCAGCACGACCCGCCGGCCCGGCCCCCACATGACGTTGCCCGGCTTGACGTCGCGGTGCAGCACGCCGGCCTCGTGGGCCGCGTCCAGGCCGTCGAGCACGGCCAGCCCGATCCCCGCCGCGGCCTCCACGGACAGCGGGCCGTCCTCGGCCAGCACGTCCGCGAGGGTGCGCGGGGGGAGGCGCTCCATGACGATCCACGTGCGCTCGCCCTCCTCGACGACGTCGTAGACCGTCATCACCGAGGGAGAGGCCACGGCGGCCGCCGCGCGGGCCTCGCGGCGGGTGCGCTCGAGCAGCACCTCGCGGTCGGCGCTGGTCAGCCCGGCCGGCGGGAGCACCTCCTTGACGGCGACGTCGCGGCGCAGCAGCTCGTCCCGGCCCGCCCACACGGTGCCCATGCCCCCGCTGCCCAGGTGGCCGGTCAGCCGGTACCGGCCGGCCACGAGGGGCTGCTCTGCTCCGGACACGGACACGGTCGTGGCTGGCTCAGGTCTCCTGGACCGGGTTGGTCGGGTCGCCCTGCGACGGCGGGTTGAGCTTCGGGCCCGCCGTGGCCGGGTTCACCACCGAGCCCCCGGCAGGCGCGGGCGGCGACTGGGGGTTGACGGCGTTCGGGTCGCCGCCGGACGGCTGCGACCCGGCGGCGAGCTGCTCCAGGCGCGCGCTCAGCACCTGCACCACCGGAGCGCGGTCGCCGTGCTCCTGCTCGAACGCGAGGAGCGCCTCGACCTGCGGGGCCTCGAGGCTGCGGATGCGGGTGGTGAGGTCGCCCAGGGGCAGGTGGTCGAAGTCCGGGATCGGGAGGTCGCTGCTGTCCATGCGCGGGCCCTACCCCGCGGGGCCGAGGGGATGCCTGCCGCGGCCCAGCGCGGGACCGGCCCCCCGGATCAGGCCCGGCGCAGCAGCAGCACGAGGAGGCCGGTGAGCGCGGCGGCGACCGCGAGCTCCTGCGGCATGCGGCGCGGGGACTCGTTCTGGACGCGCTTGTGGAAGGCGTCGAAGCGCGCCGGGTAGGGCGAGGCGCCGAAGAACAGCTCGGAGGGCTTGTCGAGGTCCGGGGCAGCGGCGCCGGCCATGCCCGCCAGCACGGCCGGGCGGAGCGAGCGCGGAGCCAGCACGACCGCGCCGGCCATGGCGGCCAGGCCCACCAGCCCGTCGGGCACCGCCACGCGCAGCGGCAGGTCCGGCCCCTCCGAGCCCCAGTGCCGCACCCGGTCGAGGGCGAAGTGGGAGGCGAACCCGAGCGCGAACGCCGCCACCGGGCGCCGGGAGAGCGGCCCCGCGGCCGCCAGCACCGCCCCGGACAGGACGTGGTTGGTCACCAGCACGGGTGACAGCATGCCGCCTCGGCGTGCGCGCGCCGACCCCCCACCGCACCATCGGAGGCGTGAGCGAGCGCGCGCAGGGCCTGGACGAGGTCTGGGACGACTGGCGGTCGGCGGTGACCATGACGGCGTCCGAGCTCGAGCGCTGGCTGGAGACCGAGGAGTCGCGGTCGGTGGGGCAGAAGGACGCCGGCGGCGGGGAGTCCACCGGCCACGAGTCCGGCCGGCGGATCGTCGGGATCCTGCGGGCGAAGAAGGACGACCTCACCGACGACGACGTCGCGCACATGCGCACGGTCGTGGGGTACGTGCACCGCCACCTCGCCCAGCGCCCCTCGGGGGACGTCACCGAGACGAGGTGGCGCTACTCGCTGATGAACTGGGGCCACGACCCCCTCGCCGAGTGACCACGACGACCGCTGCGGCGCGTCGGCTGCGCACCGTCTCCCCGCACGCGCCCGGCTGGACCCGCCGCCGCTCCGGCCGCGGGTTCAGCTACCTCGACGCCGCCGGGAACCGGCTGGACCCCGACCAGGTGGCCCGCGTCAAGGCCCTGGTGATCCCGCCGGCCTGGCGCGAGGTGTGGATCTGCCCCGCGCCGAACGGCCACATCCAGGCCGTCGGCACCGACGACGCCGGACGCCGCCAGTACCTCTACCACCCGCAGTGGCGCGAGGAGCGCGACCGCGCCAAGCACGACCGGGTGCTCGACGTCGCGGAGCGGCTCCCCGCGGCCCGCGAGGTCGTGGCGGAGCACATCGCCCTGCCCGGCATGCCCCGCGAGCGCGCCCTCGCCACGGCGTTCCGCCTGCTGGACCTCGGGTTCTTCCGGATCGGCGGCGAGGGCTACGTCGAGAGCGGCGGCAGCTACGGCCTCGCCACCCTCGAGAAGCAGCACGTGCGCCTCGACGGGCCGCTCGTGGTCTTCGACTACATCGCCAAGCACGGCAAGGAGCGGCTGCTCACCCTGCGGGACGAGGCCGTCCACGAGGCCGTCGGCGTCATGCTGCGCCGGCGCGGCGGGGACGACGACCTGCTCGCCTACCGCGACGGCGGGCAGTGGGTGGACGTCACGAGCACCGACATCAACGGCTACGTCAAGGACGTCGTGGGCGGCGACGTGTCGGCCAAGGACTTCCGCACCTGGCACGCCACCGTGCTGGCCGCCGTGGCCCTGGCCGTCTCCACCCACGCCGCCGAGAGCCCCACCGCCCGCAAGCGGGCCATCGCGCGGGCGATGAAGGAGGTCTCGGACTACCTCGGCAACACCCCGACGGTGGCCCGCGCCTCCTACGTCGACCCGCGGGTCATCGACCTGTTCGAGGACGGCACGACGATCGAGCCGGCCCTGACCGAGCTCGGCGCCGAGGCCTCCTTCGGGGAGCCGGCCACGCACGGCGCGGTCGAGCGCGCCGTCCTGGACCTGCTGCGCTCCCCCGCGGACAGCCGCCGGCGGGCCCACCGGCGCTGAGGACGCGCTAGTCCCAGCCCAGCTCGTGCAGGCGGTCGTCGTCGATGCCGAAGTGGTGGGCCACCTCGTGCACGACCGTGACGGCCACCTCCTCGACGACCTCCTCGCGGGTGGCGCAGGCGCGCAGCGTCGGACCGCGGAAGACCGTGATCCGGTCCGGCAGCGAGCCCGCCGCCCACCAGGAGTCCCGCTCGGTCAGCGGGGTGCCCTCGTAGAGGCCGAGCAGGTCGCCGTCCTCGCCGGGCGGGGGCTCCGCCTCGACGAGGACGACGACGTTGGACATCACCCGGGCCAGCTCCTCGGGCAGCAGGTCCAGGCCGTCGGCGACGGCGTCCTCGAACTCCTGCTCCGACATCTCCGCCACGCCGCCATGGTGCCCGGTGCGAGCCGGGCACCGACGGACGGCGTCAGGAGGTGGCGTCAGGAGGTGGCGTCAGGAGGTGGCGGCACCGTTCGCCTGCGCGGCCAGCGCCTCGAGGTCGCCCTCGGCCACCGGGAAGCCGGGGAACCGGGTCAGGCGCACCAGGGGGATCGCGCGCATCATCTGCCCGTGCTGGGGGTCGTCGAGCATCGCCGCCGCGCCACCGCCGTCGGCGGCCAGCAGCTCGCGCAGGCGGGGGCCGGCCACCGGGTGGGACAGCCACCGCTCCGCCTCGGAGTCCGGCGACAGCGGCAGGACGATCTCGTCGCCCTCGACCTCGACCGCGGCGACCAGCCGCACGTCGCGCGAGGAGGCGCCGACGCGGACCTCGAAGGTGCCGCCCTCGACCACCCAGCGCCCCAGGCCGGAGTGCCAGTAGCTGAGGTCGCGGCCGGTCAGCGCCAGGGACACCCGGGTGGACTCCCCCGGCGCGAGCTCGACCTTGGCGAAGGCCTTGAGCTCCTGCTCGGGCCGGAAGACCGACGCCCGGGGGTCGGCGACGTAGACCTGCACGACCTCCGCGCCCGCGCGGTCGCCGGTGTTCGTCACGGTCACCTCGACCGCGACGCTCGCCCCGGAGCCCGCGCCCGCCGCCGCCGCGGTGAGGTCGGAGTAGCCGAACGAGGTGTAGGTCAGCCCGTGGCCGAAGGGGTGGCTGACGGCCATCCTCCGGCTGTCGTACCAGCGGTAGCCGATGAGCAGGCCCTCGCCGTAGCGCACGACGCCGTTCTCGCCGGGGAAGTTCCCGTGCGCGGGGGTGTCCTCGAGCCGGAGCGGCGCCGTCTCGGCCAGCCGGCCGGACGGGGAGGCCGCGCCCAGCAGCAGGTCAGCGGTGGCCGACCCACCGGCCTGGCCCAGCAGCCAGCCCTCCAGGAGCGCCGGCACCCGGGACTGCCAGGGGTCCAGCGTCACGACGGAGCCGTTGGACAGCACGACGACGACGGCCGGGTTCGCGTCGACGACCGCGTCCAGCAGCGCGAGCTGGGCCGCCGGGAGGTCCATGTGCGCGCGGTCGTAGCCCTCGGACTCGTACGACGGCGGCAGGCCCAGGAACAGGACGACGACCTCCGCGGCCCGGGCCGCCTCGACCGCCTCGGCCACCAGCGCGCCGTCGGCCTCCTCGGAGTCCACGACGAAGCCCGGGGCGAAGACGACCTCGCGGGAGGTCCCGGCCCGCAGCGCGGTGAGGGCGTCGTCGAGCTGGGTCGGGTTCACCTGCGAGCTGCCGGCGCCCTGGTAGCGCGGCGTGCGGGCGAACTCGCCGATCACGGCGATGGCACCGCCCGCCCGCGGGTCCAGCGGCAGCAGCCCGCCGTCGTTCTTGAGCAGGACCACGCTCTCCAGCGCCGCCTGGTGGGCGAGCGCGTGGTGCGCCGCGGCGTCGTAGGACTGCCCGGGCGCCAGCGCGGGCAGCGCGCGCTGCAGCAGCTCCAGGACCCGGGTGACGGCCAGGTCCAGGTCCGCCTCGGCCAGGCGGCCCGAGCGGACGGCGTCCACGACCTTCGCCGCGCCGGCGCCGCTGGAGGAGGGCATCTCCAGGTCGAGCCCGGCGGCCAGGGCGGCCGGGCGCTCGTCGACCGCGCCCCAGTCCGACACCACGAGGCCCTCGAAGCCCCAGTCCCCGCGCAGGACGTCGGTGAGCAGCCAGCGGTCCTGGGAGGCGTACACGCCGTTGATGCGGTTGTAGGAGCACATCACCGTCCACGGCTGCGAGCGGGTGACGACCCGCTCGAACGCCGGCAGGTAGATCTCCCGCAGGGTGCGCTCGTCGACCTCGGCGGAGATGCTCATCCGCTCGGTCTCCTGGTTGTTCGCCGCGAAGTGCTTCAGCGAGGTGCCCACGCCCTCGGACTGCACGCCCGCGACCATCGACGCCGCGAGCTCGCCGGCCAGCACGGGGTCCTCGGAGAAGTACTCGAAGTTGCGGCCGCACAGCGGGGTGCGCTTCATGTTGACGCCCGGCCCGAGCAGGACGGCGACCTGCTCGGCGCGGCACTCGCGGCCCAGGGCGGCCCCGACGCGCTCCAGCAGCTGCGGGTTCCACGTCGAGGCCAGGCCGGCCGCGGGCGGGAAGCAGGTGGCGGGCACGCTGTTGGCGATCCCGAGGTGGTCGGCGCTCTCGGCCTGCTTGCGCAGCCCGTGCGGGCCGTCGGTGACCATGACCGCGGGGATCCCCAGGCGCTCGACGCCCTGGGTGTTCCAGAAGTCGGAGCCGTCCACCAGGGACGCCTTCTCCTCCAGGGTCAGCCCGGCCAGCAGGGCCGGGACGTCGAGGGCGGGCTGGGAGGTGGAGTCGGTCATGATCGTCCCTTCCGGACGCGAGCTCAGCGGACGGCCGTGGCGTCCATGGTGCTCGGTGCGCCGTGCGGGTGGCGCCGTCGCCCCTGAGCGCCGACCCCGTCCCGCACCCCCGTCCCGAACCCCCGCGCGGACCCGCTATGCTCGTGCCCGTCCTCGACGGTCCGACGTCCCGGGACCGCTCGGCACCGGGGGCGTCAACGCCCTCATCGTCTAGCGGCCTAGGACACCGCCCTTTCAAGGCGGCAGCGCGGGTTCGAATCCCGTTGGGGGTACGCAGCACCAGTTCCACCGCAGTACGGTCTTGCGAGGGCTCCGGCCCTCTCCAGGCCCCGTAGCGCAGTTGGTTAGCGCGCCGCCCTGTCACGGCGGAGGTCGCGGGTTCAAGTCCCGTCGGGGTCGCTCCACGTGTTCCGCCCGAGCCGCGCGCTCGAGCGGCCAGGTAGCTCAGCTGGCAGAGCGTCCGACTGAAAATCGGAAGGTCGGCGGTTCGATCCCGCCCCTGGCCACCAGCACCACCGCGACCCGCAGCACCAGAGCAGCAGAAGAGCCGCTGACCGACGTCGGTCAGCGGCTCTTCGCGCGTGCGGGGGCGGGACGGGCGCTCAGTCCTCGGCGCCGCGCGGCGCGGGGATGCCGGTCAGCAGGGCGCGGACCTCGGTCTCGCGGTAGCGGCGGTGGCCGCCGAGCGTCCGGATGGACGTGAGCTTGCCGGCCTTGGCCCAGCGCGTCACGGTCTTGGGGTCCACGCGGAAGAGCGCAGCGACCTCGGCGGGCGTCAGCAGCGTCTCGGCCTGGGGTGCCTGGATCGTCGTCATGGCTCTCCTCCTGGGCGCCCGGCCCCACCCACCTGGTGGTGCTCGGACGTCGTCGTCCGTGAATTGTCCGTTGTCGGCGTTGTGCCCCGCCATAGTCCGAGTGGGTCATTCGCCGCAATGGTCACGGACCACCCCGGAGGGGCGGCTCCGGGCGCGGGAGGGCCAGGAGTGACCACCCGGGGCGCTGCGCGGGGCCCTCAGGACCGGACGGGTGACGCGCGGGCACCCCGCTGCCGCGGCACGGGTGCTGGATGCTCCGGCGAGGCTGTACTGTGGTGGACCTGGAGAGCCGACAGCTCCGGGGCCGCTGACAAGCCTGCCCCGGCCCGACGCAAGAGGGGGTCGACGCCATGGGGCGCGGCCGTCAGAAGGCCAAGCAGACCAAGGTCGCGCGGGAGCTGAAGTACTTCAGTCCCGCGACCGACCTGACTGCACTGGAGCGCGAACTCGGCGCGGGTGGTGATCCGTTCTTGCCACGTCATGTCGAGCCGGAGCCGACCGCGGCGCTGGACGCTGACGAGGACGACCCGTACGACGACTGGTCCCGCCGCTCAGGCTGAGGCACGTCGTCCTGCGGCAGCAGGACCGAGCACCGAGGTTCCGACGACTGGTCGGCTCCTCCCCCGTTCAGGCGGGGTGGGAGCCGACCAGTCGCACGCCACCCCCCTGGACGCCCTTGGCGCCGCGCACGGTGCCGTCGTCCGCGGTGGGGTCGCCCCCGGCGAGCACCTCGCCGGCCACCCACGACGGCACGCCCGAGGCGGCCAGCGACGCCAGCGCCGCCTCCACGCCCTCGGGAGCGACGACCGCGACCATCCCGACGCCCTGGTTGAGCGTCCGCTCGACGTCCTCCGCGGGCACCCGGCCCAGCCCGGCGACGAGCGAGAACACCGGCGGCGGGGTCCAGGACGCGCGGTCCAGGACGGCGTCCAGGTGCGGGGGCAGCACGCGGGCGAGGTTGGCGGCCAGGCCGCCGCCGGTGACGTGGGAGAACGCGTGGACGCCGCAGCGCGGGTCGCGCGCCAGCGCCAGGCACGGGCGGGTGTAGAGCCGCGTCGGCTCCAGCAGCTCCTCCCCCAGGGTGCGCCCCAGCTCGGGCACCTGCCGCTCCAGGCCCCACCCGGCGTCCGCCAGCACGCGGCGCACGAGGGAGTAGCCGTTGGAGTGCAGCCCCGAGGCGGCCAGGGCCAGCACGACGTCGCCGGCGCGCACCCGCTCGGGGCCCAGGACGGCGTCCGCCTCGACCACGCCGGTGGCCGCGCCGGCCACGTCGTACTCGTGCGGGCCCAGCAGCCCCGGGTGCTCGGCGGTCTCGCCGCCGACGAGGGCCGCGCCGACCTCGGCACACGCCCGGGCGATGCCGCCGACGATCGCCGCGACGCGCTCGGGCACCACGCGGCCGCAGGCGATGTAGTCGGTCATGAAGAGCGGCTCGGCGCCGCAGACCACGAGGTCGTCGACGACCATGGCCACGAGGTCCTGGCCGATGGTGTCGTGGACGTCGAGGGCCTGGGCGATGGCCACCTTGGTGCCGACCCCGTCGGTGCTGGAGGCCAGCAGCGGGCGCCGGTAGGAGGTCAGGGCGCTCGCGTCGTAGAGGCCCGCGAAGCCCCCGATGCCGCCGAGCACCTGCGGCCCGTGCGTGGCGGCGACCGCGGCCCGCATGAGGGCGACGGCGCGGTCGCCGGCCTCGACGTCGACGCCCGCGGAGGCGTAGGTGGTCATCGGGCGGCCACCGCGGAGTCCGTGGCGCCGGGGGCGTCGAGCTCGAGCTCGGCCTGCTCCCCCTCCTCCGGGCGGCCGTGGCCCAGGAGGCGGACGTCGTCCGGCAGGCCGGCCGGGTAGCTGCCGCTGAAGCAGGCGGTGCACAGCCGCTCGCGGGGCTGCTCGGTGGCCTCGACCATGGCCTCCATGGAGATGTGGCCCAGGCTGTCGGCGCCGATGCTCGCGCGGACCTCCTCGACCGCCAGCCCGGAGGCCACGAGCTCGGCCCGGCTGGCGAAGTCGATGCCGTAGAAGCACGGCCACTGCACCGGCGGGGAGGAGATCCGCACGTGCACCTCGGCGGCGCCGGCCTCGCGCAGCATCCGCACGAGCGCGCGCTGGGTGTTGCCGCGCACGATCGAGTCGTCGACGACGACGAGGCGCTTGCCCGCGATCATGTGGCGCAGCGGGTTGAGCTTGAGGCGGATGCCCAGCTGCCGGATCGTCTGGTTGGGCTGGATGAAGGTGCGGCCCACGTAGGAGTTCTTCACCACGCCCTGGCCGAACGGGATGCCCGAGGCGGCGGCGTAGCCGACCGCGGCGGGCGTCCCGGACTCGGGCACCGGCATGACGAGGTCGGCCTCGACCGGGTGCTCGGCGGCCAGGCGCCGGCCCATCTCCACGCGGGCCTCGTGCACCGAGCGGCCGGCGATCGTCGTGTCCGGGCGGGCGAGGTAGACGTACTCGAAGACGCACCCGTTGGGGGTGGCCTCGGCGAAGCGCGCCTTGCGCAGGCCGTCGGCGTCGATGGTGACCATCTCGCCGGGCTCGACCTCGCGGACGAAGCTCGCGCCGACGATGTCCAGGGCCGCGGTCTCGCTCGCCACCACCCAGCCGCGCTCCAGGCGGCCGACGACCAGCGGGCGGACGCCGTGCGGGTCGCGGGCGGCGTAGAGCGTGTGCTCGTCCATCCAGACGAGGCTGAAGGCGCCCCGCAGGCGGGGCAGCACCTCCATGGCGGTGGCCTCGAGGGTGTGGTCGGGGTCGCCGGCCAGCAGCGCGGTGATCAGCGCGGTGTCGGTGGTGTTGCCGTGGGCGATCTCGGCGCGCGCGGCCTCGCCGTGGCGCTCGCGCACCAGGCGGCGCAGCTCGTGGGTGTTGGTGAGGTTGCCGTTGTGCGCCAGGGCCACGGTGCCGCCCGCGGTCGCCCCGAGCGTGGGCTGGGCGTTCTCCCACCGGCTCGCGCCGGTCGTGGAGTAGCGGGTGTGCCCGACGGCGATGTCGCCGCGGAGCCCGGCCAGCGAGGCCTCGTCGAAGACCTGGGAGACGAGTCCCATGTCCTTGTAGACGAGGATCTGCTGCCCGTTGCTCGCAGCGATGCCGGCGGACTCCTGCCCGCGGTGCTGCAGGGCGTAGAGCCCGAAGTAGGTGAGGCGCGCGACGTCCTCGCCGGGGGCCCAGATCCCGAAGACGCCGCAAGCGTCCTGGGGAGCCTTCTCACCGGGGAGGAGGTCGTGGCTGAGTCGTCCGTCTGCGCGGGCCACGCCCCCATGGTGGCACAGCTCTCAGCGCGCGCGGTTCCTGCGGTCGATGACGAACCCGATGACCGCCGCGACGGTCCCGGCGACCAGGGCGCCCGCCGCCCCGAGCAGGACGGCGAGGTAGCCGAGCACCGCGGCGCGGCCGTAGTCGCCCTCCGGCCGCGCGAAGGTCAGCACGACGGCGAGCAGGACGCCGAGCGCGGCGCCCACGACCAGGAAGGCGGCGTAGCGGGGCTCGCGGTGGGTCCGCCGGCCCACCAGCCGGGGCTCCTCGGGGCCGGAGGAGCCGCCGGGCCCGTTCGCGCGGTCGGGGCCGTCGGGCGTCGCGGAGCTCACCCGCTGACGGTACCGGCGAGCGGCAGCCAGGCCGACAGGTCCGCCCGCTGGCCGCTGGCGCGCACCCGACCGCCCGCGAGCGCGTCCGCCCAGCTCAGGTCGCCCGTGACGAGGGCCAGCCAGGTCGCGGCGTCGGTCTCCACGACGTTCGGCGGCGTCCCGCGGGTGTGCCGGGGGCCGGGCACGCACTGCACGACCCCGAACGGGGCGACCCGCACCTCCACGGTGTGGCCCGGAGCGCGGTCGGCGAGGTCCTCGAGGGTCGCCCTCACGGCCGTGGACGTGGTCGGCCGGTCGGCCCCGGCGGGGTCGGCGCGCCAGCGGGCGAGCGCGGCGCGGCCGGCCTCGGGGTCGGTGCGGCGTCGGGCGGGCACCGCACCAGGGTGCCACTGCGCCGGTGGGCGGGATCACGCCCACCCTCCGTGCGCACGGGGCGCCCCTGTGCCCACCAGACGGGCACGGGGCCGCCCCGTGCCCGCCTGAGCGGGCACGGGGCCACCCCGCAGCAGCCTCAGGCGGGCACGGCGCTGTCGAGCGAGCCGGCGAACGCGCGGGGCAGCGTGCCCTGGTGGGCCTCACGGGCCTCGGCCAGCGGCAGGGTGAACAGCCCCTGGACGTCGAGGGCGGCGTCCTCACCGGTGCCGTCCGCCACGCCGATCCGCAGGTGCGGGACGCCGCGGGCGGTGCACATGTCGGTGAAGCGCACCTCCTCGCTGCGGGGCACGGAGACGAGGACGCGGCCGGTGGACTCGGAGAAGAGCGCCGTGGCGGCGTCCACGCCGTCGCGGTCGCACAGCGCGTCCAGCCACACCCGGGCGCCGACGCCGAAGCGCAGGCACGCCTCGACGAGCGCCTGCGCGAGGCCGCCCTCGGACAGGTCGTGAGCGGCGTCCGCGAGGCCGTCGCGGGAGGCGTTGACCATCACCGAGGCGAGCGTCTTCTCGGCCTGGAGGTCGAGCGCCGGGGGCAGCCCGCCGAGGTGGTCGTGCACGACCGCGGCCCACTCCGACCCGGACAGCTCGGTGCGGGTGGTGCCGAGCAGGTAGAGGTTCTGGCCCTCCTCGCGCCACCCGGACGGCGTGCGGCGGGCGACGTCGTCGAGCACGCCGAGGACGCCGACGACCGGCGTCGGGTGGATCGGCTCGCTGCCGGTCTGGTTGTAGAAGCTCACGTTGCCGCCGGTCACGGGCACCCCGAGCTCGGCGCAGGCGTCGGCCAGGCCGGTGACGGCCTCCGAGAACTGCCACATCACGCCCGGGTCCTCGGGGGAGCCGAAGTTCAGGCAGTCCGTGACCGCCAGCGGCGTCGCGCCCGCGGTGGCGACGTTGCGGTAGGACTCGGCGAGCGCGAGGCGGGCGCCGGCGCGCGGGTCGAGGTGGGAGTAGCGGCCGTTGGCGTCCAGCGAGAGGGCGACGCCCAGGCCGGTGGACTCGTCGACGCGGACCACGCCGGCGTCGTCGGGCGTGGCCAGGGCGGTGTTGCCCAGCACGTAACGGTCGTACTGGTCGGTCACCCAGGCGCGGCTGCACAGGTTCGGCGACGCCAGCAGGGCGAGCACCTGGGAGCGCAGCTCCTCCCCCGACGTCGGCCGGGGCAGCGCCTCGGCGGGGTCGTCGTTGAGCACGTCGAGGTCCGCGGGGCGGGCCAGGGGGCGCTGGTAGACCGGCCCCTCGTGGGCCACGGTGCGCGGCGGCACGTCGACGATCGTCTGGTCGTGCCAGGTGATCTGCAGGCGGCCGGTCTCGGTGACCTCGCCGACGACCGTGGCCTCGACGTCCCACCTGGTGGTGATGGCCATGAAGGCGTCCAGGTCGGCGGGGCGGACGACGGCCATCATCCGCTCCTGCGACTCGCTCATCAGCACCTCCTCCGGGCGCAGGGAGGGGTCGCGCAGCGGCACGGCGTCCAGGCGCACCGCCATGCCGCCGTCGCCGGCGCTGGCCAGCTCGGCGGTGGCGCAGGACAGGCCCGCGCCGCCGAGGTCCTGGATGCCCTCGACCACGCCGGCGCGGAAGAGCTCGAGGCTGCACTCGATGAGCAGCTTCTCGGCGAACGGGTCGCCCACCTGCACGGCCGGGCGCTTGCTCGGGCCGCCCTCGCCGGGCGCGCCGTCGAAGGTCTGGCTGCCGAGGATGCTGACCCCGCCGATGCCGTCGCCGCCGGTGCGGGCGCCGAAGAGCACGACGAGGTTGCCCGCGCCGGTCGCGTTGGCGAGGTGGATGTCCTCGTGGCGCATCACGCCCACGCACAGCGCGTTGACCAGCGGGTTGCCCTGGTAGACCGAGTCGAAGACGACCTCGCCGCCGATGTTCGGCAGGCCCAGGCAGTTGCCGTAGCCGCCGACGCCGGCCACGACGCCGGGCACCACGCGAGCGGTGTCGGGGTGGTCCAGGGCGCCGAACCGCAGGGAGTCCATGACCGCGACCGGGCGGGCGCCCATCGCGAGGATGTCGCGCACGATGCCGCCGACGCCGGTGGCCGCGCCCTGGTGGGGCTCGACGTAGCTCGGGTGGTTGTGGCTCTCGACCTTGAAGGTCACCGCCCAGCCGTCGCCGATGTCGACCACCCCGGCGTTCTCGCCGATCCCGACCAGCAGCGAGGTGCGCATCGCCTCGGTGGTCTTCTCCCCGAACTGGCGCAGGTGCACCTTGGAGGACTTGTAGGAGCAGTGCTCGCTCCACATGACCGAGTACATCGCCAGCTCGGAGGCGGTGGGCCGCCGCCCGAGGATGTCGCGGATGCGGGCGAACTCCTCCTCGCGCAGGCCCAGCTCGCGGTGGGGCAGGGCGTGGTCGGGGGTCGCGGTGGCGTGCTCGACGGTGTCGACGGCGGCCTGCCGGGTGCTGACGGCGCTCACACCTCCAGGCTACCGACGGCGGACCCCTCCAGCAGACCAGCGCGGCGCAGGGCCACCAGCCCGCGCGAGGCGCTGCTGCGCACGGTCGGCTGCGCCATGTCGAGCAGCGCGGCGATCTCGTGGTCGGGCAGGCCCTCGTAGTAGCGCAGGACGAGCACGGCGCGGTGCCGCGGCGGCAGCCGGCGCAGGGCCGAGAGCAGCGCGTCGCGCTCGTCGACGGCCGCCGTCGCGTCCGGGACGGCGCCCTCCGGCAGGTCGTCGGCGTCGGTGGGCCGCTCGCGGCGGGCCCCGCGGCGCCACCAGGACATCGCGGCGTTGACGAGCATCCGGTTCACGTAGGCGGCGGGGTCGCCCGCGGCGCTGACCCGGTCCCACTTCGCCAGGGCGCGGGCGAGGACGTCCTGCACGAGGTCCTCGGCGTCGGCGTCGGTGCGCACCAGGCCGCGGGCCATGGACAGCAGCGGCCCGCTGCGCGCGGCCACGAGCTCCTCGAACCCGGGGGCGTCGCGGACCCGGGGGCCGGAGAGGAGCCCGCTCACCGCTGGCCCGCCCGCTGAGCGGCCGCGCGGGCGAGCTCGCTGACGGCCGTCGCGGCCGCCGTCCGGTCAGCGGCCGTGACGTCCACCGTGAGGGACACCGCCGCGCTGCCCTCGACCGTGACCACCCGCACCCGCCACTGCCCGGGCACGAGCTCGGCGGTGGCGAAGAGGTCCTCGCCCGCCCCTTCGCCGCTGCCGGGCACCTCCAGGAGCGTGTACGGGCCGCTCTCCTCCGCCGCCGCGGTGCACGGCTCGGCCGTGGCCGCGACCGCCATCAGGTACGCGCGGGCCCCCGCCGCGTCGTCCCAGCGCCGCACCTCCTCGCGGACGGTGTCCGGGCCCGCGGCGTCCGCCCCCGGGGCCAGCGCGTCGGCCCACGTCCCGGACCAGGCGCCGGCGGGCTGGGGCACGCCGTCCAGCGCCTGGTCCACGCAGAGCCCGCCGACGACCGGCGGAGGCGGCTCGACGGCGATCGCCATGATCGGTCCCGGCTCCTCGACGACCTCTGCACCGGGGACCACCTGGCGCACCAGGTCCAGGGTGAGCATGACAGCGGCGGTCTCGTCGTCGGGGGGGCCTGCGGTGGGAGTGGTCGGGGCCGGGACCGCGGCGGTCGGGACGTCACCGGGGTCGGCCGTCGGAGCGACGACCGACGGGGCGGCGGTGGGCGCGCCGAGGCCCGCGGGCGGCTGCGCCAGGGGCTCCGAGGGCAAGAGGCCGGGCACGACCGCCAGCGCCGCGGCCACCACGGCTGCGGTGCCGAGCGACCCGGCGGCGAGGCGCCGGCGGTGGCGCCGGGTGGCTCGCGCCTGCACCGCCGCCAGGGTCGTGCAGGTGACCGGGTCCGGCCGGCCCGGCCCTCCGTCCAGGGCGCGCCGGAAGGCCGCCGCCACGGGATCGTCCTCACCGCGGCGGGCGGTGAGGTCGTGGACGTCGTCGCTCATGCCCCTACGACGCCCCGGCGGGCGCCGCTGTTGCAGTCAGGCGCGCACGAGCGCGGACAGCACCGAGGTGAAGAACCCCAGGCCGTCCGTGCCGTCGCCGCTGGCGCCGCCGGACTCCGGCCCGTAGCCGGGCTCGGTCGCGTGCTCGGGGTGCGGCATGAGGCCGACGACGTTGCCGCGGGCGTTGGCGATCCCGGCGATCCCGCGCAGGGAGCCGTTCGGGTCGGCGCCGAGGTAGCGGGCGACGACGCGGCCCTCGCCCTCGAGCTCGTCGAGCACGTCCTCCTCGGCCACGAAGCCGCCCTCGCCGTTCTTGAGCGGCACGACGATCTCCTGGCCCTCGGTGAAGTCCGAGGTCCAGGCCGTCGACGCGCTCTCGACCCGCAGGCGCTGGTCGCGGCAGACGAAGGTGCGGGAGGAGTTGCGGCGCAGGGCGCCGGGCAGCAGGTGCGCCTCGCAGAGCACCTGGAACCCGTTGCAGATCCCGAGGACCGGGAGCCCGCCCTCGGCGGCGCGCGCGACCTCGCCCATCACCGGCGCGAACCGGGCGATCGCCCCGGCGCGCAGGTAGTCGCCGTAGGAGAACCCGCCGGGCAGCACCACGGCGTCCACCCCGTGCAGGTCGGCGTCGGCGTGCCACAGCGCCACCGCCTCGCCCCCGGCGCGGGTGACGGCGCGGGCGGCGTCCCGGTCGTCGAGGGTGCCGGGGAAGGTGACGACGCCGATCCGGGCGCCGGTGCCGCGGAGGTCCGGCTGGAGGTCGGCCATCAGTACCGCACCTCCGCCTGGCTGGTCCACTGGCTCTCGTCGTCGGCGTCGGCGACCCGCACGACGTCCTCGATCACCGGGTTCGACAGCAGCGTGTGCGCCGCGCGCTGCGCCTGGGCGAGCACCTCCGGCGTGACCTCGCCGCTGACCTCGAGCTCGAACCGCTTGCCCTGGCGCACGCCGGTGAAGGCGCCGAGCCCCAGGCGCGGCAGCGCGGCGGCGACCGCCTGCCCCTGCGGGTCGAGGATCTCCGGCTTGGGCATGACGTCGACGATGATCCGTCCCATGGGACAAGCCTAGGCCGTTCGGCGGGCCCGAGCGGCCGGCACGACGAGCGGCGTCCCGGTCTCGGGGTCGGGCACCACGCGGCAGCGCAGCCCGAACACCGCCTCGACCAGCTCGGCGGTGACCACCTCGGCCGGCGGGCCCTGCGCCACGACGGCGCCCTCGCGCATCGCCACGAGGTGCGTCGCGTAGCGGGCTGCGTGGTTGAGGTCGTGCAGGACGGCGACCAGGGTGCGCCCGCCGGCGTCGTGCAGGTCGGCGAGCAGGTCCATCACCTCGACCTGGTGGGCGATGTCGAGGTAGGTGGTCGGCTCGTCGAGCAGGAGCAGCGGGGTCTGCTGGGCCAGGGCCATCGCCAGCCACACGCGCTGGCGCTGGCCCCCGGAGAGCTCCTCGACGTCGCGGCCCGCGAGCTCGGCGGTTCCGGTGGCGGCCATCGCCTCGGCGACGGCGGCCTCGTCGGCGGCGCTCCAGCGCCCGAGCAGGCCCTGGTGGGGGTAGCGGCCGCGGCCGACGAGGTCGACGACGGTCATCCCCTCCGGCGCGGTCGGCCCCTGCGGCAGCAGCCCGAGGCGGCGCGCGACCTCCTTGGCCGGCAGGGAGGAGACCTCCGCGCCGTCGAGGAGGACGCTGCCCGCGCGCGGGCGCAGCATCCGGGCCAGGCCGCGCAGCAGCGTGGACTTCCCGCAGGCGTTGGGCCCGACGAGGACGGTGAAGGAGCCGTCCGGGACGACCAGGTCGAGACCGGCGAGCACCGGCCGCTCGCCGTAGCCCAGGCTCAGCCCGCGCGCCTGCAGCCGGTCGCTCGCCTCCACCCGCCCAGCCTGCCCCTCCACCGCGACGACCTCGCTCACGACGCCCTCCACCTCCACTCGCGGGCCAGGAGCCACGCGAGGTAGCCCCCACCCAGGACTCCGGTCACCACGCCGACGGGCACCTGCACCGGGCCCAGGAGGTGCTGGGCGACGTGGTCGGCGCCCAGCAGCAGCACCGCCCCGGTCAGCGCGGCCAGCACCGGGTGCGGGCCGGGCGTGCGCACCAGCCGGGCGGCCACCTGCGGGGCGGCGAGGGCCACGAAGGCCACCGGCCCGGCGGCGGCCACGGCCAGGGCGGCCAGCACCGTGCCCACGGCCACGACGAGCAGCTGGGTGCGCTGCACCCGCACCCCGAGCCCCACCGCGGCGTCGTCGCCCATGCTCATCAGCGACAGCGGCCGGGCGAGCAGGCAGGCGGCCGGCAGCAGGAGCACCAGGGCCAGGCCCAGCGGCACCGTCTGCGGCCAGCCGCGGCCGTTGAGGCTGCCGGTGAGCCAGACCACGGCCGACGTGGCGTCCTGCACCGACGCCCTCACGAGCAGCCAGGTGACCAGCGCGGTCGCGAGGGCGGCCACCGCGACGCCGACGAGCACCAGCCGGTACCCGGCCACGCCGCGCCCCGACCGCCAGGCCAGGCCGTACACGGCCACGGCGGTGACCAGGGCGCCGACCACGGCGGCGGCCGGCACCCCCCAGCCGTCGGCCCCGCCGAGCACCAGGCCGGCGACCGCACCGGCCGATGCGCCGGCGGTGAAGCCCACGACGTCCGGGCTGCCGAGGGGGTTGCGCGTCACGGCCTGGAACAGGCTCCCGCTGACGGCGAGCGCCGCCCCCACCCCGATCGCCACGACGACCCGCGGCAGGCGCAGCTGGAGCACCACGAGGTCGCTGGCCCCGGTGCCGGCGCCGACGAGGGAGGCGAGCACGTCGCGGGCGGGCAGCGGGAAGTCGCCGGAG
>NZ_JBZYWI010000062.1:0-17412 GCF_058932755.1 Quadrisphaera sp. DVD1 | reverse complement strand
GCCGAGGGGCACGTCGTGCGCTCGCGGCTGTGCGAGGCGCTCGCGCTGCAGGGCCTGGGCTGCCCCGCCGCCGCTCGGGCCGCGGTCGCCGGCGCGGACCTGGAGGGCGCGGTGCCACCGCGCAGCCTCGAGAGCGACCTCGTGCAGCTCTACCAGGGCCGCGAGCGGGCCGACGCCGGCGACCTGGACGCCGCGCGCGGGCACCTCGAGCGCGCCCGCGACGGCGCCCTGCGCGCCGGGCGGGAGGTGTGGGCGGCCGCCGCGGAGGTGGCGCTGGCCGACGTGGAGGTGGCCGCGCTCGGCGACCACCCCGCGCTCGCGCGCTGGCGCGGCCTCGTGCAGGCCCTGGCGGCCCGCGAGCTGGGCCGCACCCGCTCGTTCACGGCCGACCTGTGGGCGCGCCGCCGCGTGCACCAGCTCACGAGCGAGAGCGACCGGATGAGCGCGGCAGCGCGCCAGGACGCGCTGACCGGGCTGGCCAACCGCCGCGCGCTGGACGAGGCGCTCGAGGACGCCGTCCGCGAGGGCCGCAGCGTGGGCGCCTGCTTCGTCGACGTCGACTCCTTCAAGGCCGTCAACGACCGCTGGTCGCACGGGGTGGGGGACGCCGTCCTGCGCCGGGTCGCCTCGATCGTGGCCGCGGCCTGCCGCAGCGAGGACCTCGTGGCGCGCTACGGGGGCGACGAGTTCGTCATCCTCACCGCGGGGGACGCCGCCGTCGCCGAGCCGGTCGCCGAGCGGATCCGCACCGCCGTGGCCGGCCACGCGTGGGGGGAGCTGGCCGAGGGCCTGCAGGTGACCGTCTCGGTGGGGATGGCGCCCTCGCTGCCCGCGGCCGCCGTCCTGGCCGCCGCCGACTCCGCGCTGCTGGCGGCCAAGCGCGGCGGGCGCGACCGGGTGGTCTCCGCTGTCGGTGCGCCGTAGGACAATGAGCAGGTGCGCCTCTACCGCGACGAAGCCGTCGTCCTGCGCACCCAGAAGCTCGGCGAGGCCGACCGGATCATCACCCTGCTGACCCGCCACCACGGCCGGGTGCGGGCGGTGGCCAAGGGCGTGCGGCGCACCTCCAGCCGCTTCGGGGCGCGCCTGGAGCCGGCCATGCTCGTCGACGTGCAGTTGCACGTCGGCCGCTCCCTCGACGTCGTCCAGCAGGTCGAGGTGCTCGCGCCCTACGCCAGCTCCCTGGCCAGCGACTACGGGCGCTACACCGCCGCGACGGCGATGGCCGAGACCGCCGAGCGGCTCACCGAGGTCGAGCGCGAGCCGGCGACCCAGCAGTTCCTCCTGCTGGTGGGCGCGCTGCGCACGCTGGTCACCGGCGTCCACGAGCCCTCGCTCGTGCTCGACGCCTACCTGCTGCGCTCCATGGCGGTCGCCGGGTGGGCGGCGAGCCTGCACGACTGCGCCCGCTGCGGCGCGCCCGGCCCGCACCGCGCCTTCGCCGTGGCCGCCGGGGGCGCGGTGTGCCCGCTGTGCCGCCCGCCGGGCTCGGCCGCGCCCGACCCGCGCACGATGGCGCTGCTCTCGGCGCTGCTCAGCGGCGACTGGGAGCGCGCGGACGCCGCCGAGCCGCGCCAGCAGCGCGAGGGCAGCGGCCTGGTCGCGGCCTACCTGCAGTGGCACCTCGAGCGCGGCGTGCGCTCCCTGAACATGGTGGAGCGCGCGTGAGGACGAGGCGGAGCACGACCCCGGCGAGCGCGCACGAGGTGCACGCCCCGCCGCCGCACCCCAGCGGCGCGCGGCCGCCGTCCCTGCCGCCCGAGCTCGTGCCGCGCCACGTGGCCGTGGTGATGGACGGCAACGGCCGGTGGGCCAACGCCCGCGGCCTGCCGCGCACCGCCGGCCACGAGGCGGGGGAGGCGGCGCTGCTCGACGTCGTGGCCGGGGCGATCGAGATCGGCGTCACGCACGTGTCGGCCTACGCGTTCTCCACCGAGAACTGGAAGCGCTCGCCCGAGGAGGTGCGCTTCCTCATGGGCTTCAACCGCGACGTCATCCGCCGCCGGCGCGACGAGATGCACTCCTGGGGGGTGCGGGTGCGCTGGGCCGGCCGGCGCCCGCGGCTGTGGCGCAGCGTCGTGAACGAGCTGGAGGAGGCCGAGCGCCTCACCGAGCACAACACCGTCTGCACGCTGACGATGTGCGTCAACTACGGCGGGCGCGCCGAGCTGGTGGACGCCGCGCGGGCCATCGCCGCCGAGGCCGCCGCCGGGCGGCTCGACCCCTCGCGCATCGACGAGCGCACGATCGCCCGGTACCTCGACGAGCCCGACCTGCCCGACGTCGACCTGTTCCTGCGCACCGGCGGGGAGCAGCGGACCTCGAACTTCCTGCTCTGGCAGTCCGCCTACGCCGAGATGGTCTTCCTCGAGGACGCCTGGCCGGACGTCGACCGGCGCACCCTGTGGCGCGCGATCGACCTGTACGCGCGGCGCGACCGCCGCTACGGCGCGGCGGTCGACCGCGCCGCGCGGGACGCGGACCTCCCCCAGACGTGATCATGGGATCCCGCCACCCCGGTGAGGTGGCGGGATCCCATGATCACGACGTGGTGGTGCTGAGGCGGGTCAGCTGCTGACGGCGGCCTTCAGGCGGCTGCCCGGGGTCAGCTTGACGCCGGTGCTCGCGGCGATCTGCAGCTCCTCACCGGTGCGCGGGTTGCGGCCGGTGCGGGCGGCGCGCTCGACGGCCTCGGCGGTGAGGAAGCCGGACAGGGAGATCTTGCGACCCGCCTTCAGCTCCTCGCCCAGCACGGCCTCCAGCGCGTCCAGGACGGCACCGGCCTGCGCGCGGGAGACCCCGGCGCGGTCGGCCAGGGTCCCGGTCAGCTCGTTGCGGTTCATCGCGTCCATGTGGGTGTTCGCTCCCTCGTGTCGGAGCCGCGGCGGGCAGCCGCGGCGCGTGTGCTGCTTCGAACCGTAGCCCCGAGGGCGGGGCGGCCCGCAACAGCGGGGGGATCTCCGGTCACCGGGCGCAGGCCGCGCACGTGCCGAAGACCTCCACGAGGTGGTCGACCTGGGAGAAGCCGTGGGCGTCGGCGACCGTGCGGGCCCAGCGCTCGACGTCCTGGCCCTCGACCTCCACGGTGCGCCCGCAGGAGCGGCAGACCAGGTGGTGGTGGTGCCCGGTGCTGCAGCGGCGGTAGCCGGCCTCGCCGTCCCCGCTGCGCAGGACGTCGACCTCGCCGTCCTCGACCATCGCCTGCAGCGCGCGGTAGACGGTGGCGAGCCCGATCGGGTTGCCCTGCTCGCGCAGCTGCGCGTACAGCTCCTGGGCCGTGCGGAACGACGTCTGCTCGGCCAGCAGGCTCGAGACCGCAGATCGCTGCGGCCGAGTGCGGCGGACGGGGGCGCTGCTCATGCGGTCACCTGCTCGGGTCGGGAGGAGGACGCGGCGCTGCGGGCCTGGCGCCGGCGCGCCGCGGCCAGCGGGGCACCGACGACCACGGCCAGCAGGAAGGCGGCCAGGGCCATGAGCACGATGGTGCCCCCCGAGGGGGTGTCGGCGTAGAACGAGGTGGTCACCCCGGCGAGGCTGCAGGCGAGCCCGACGGAGCAGGCGGTGAGCAGCGTGGTGGTGAAGCTGCGGCACAGGCGCTGGGCCGTGGCGACCGGCACCACCATGAGGGCGCTGATGAGCAGCAGACCGACCGTGCGCATGGACAGCACCACGGTCACGGCGGTCAGCGAGGCCAGGGCGCAGTTGAGCGCCAGCGCGGGCAGGCGCACCGCCCGGGTGTACTCCTCGTCGTTGCTCACCGCGAAGAACCACGGGCGCAGCAGCAGCACCGCCGCCAGCAGCACGGCGGCGAGCACGGCGAAGGTGCGCACGTCAGCGGCGCTCGTGGTCGTGATCGCGCCGAACAGGTAGCTGTTGAGGTTCGCCGCGCTGCCGGAGGGCGCCTGGCTGATCAGCACCACGCCGCCGGCGATGCCTCCGTAGAAGATCACGGCGAGGGCCACGTCGCCGCTGGTGCGCCCGCGCCAGCGGACCACCTCGATCACCACCGCGGCCACCACCGCCGCCACCAGGGCCGTCCAGACGGGGCTGCGGCCGCTCAGCAGGCCGGCGGCGACCCCCGCCAGGGACACGTGCCCGAGGCCGTCGCCGATGAGGGACAGGCCGCGCTGGACGATGAACCCGCCCACGACCGGGGCCGCGAGCCCGACCATGGCAGCCGCCAGCAGGGCGCGGCGCATGAAGTCGTAGTCGAGGATCTCCAGGGCCACGTCAGCGCGCCTCTCCGCGGGCGGCCCAGGGGCCGGTGAGGAACGACGGCGAGGACACCGGGTCGCCCTCGTGGTGGTCGCAGGGGTGGTCCTCGTCCGGGAGGTGCGCGTGCACCCGCGGGTCCCCGGCCCCGGCCTCGCGCAGCCGCGCGTCCTCGCGCACCCGGCCGTCGACGATCCGCACGGCGCGGTCCACCACGCCGCGGACCGCGGCCAGCTCGTGCGTGACGATGACCATGGACACGCCGCGGCCGACGAGCGCGGCGAGCACCTCGACCAGGGCGTGCTGGCTGTCCTCGTCCACCCCGGCCGTGGGCTCGTCGAGCAGCATCAGCTCGGGCTCGGAGGCGAGGGCTCGGGCGATCAGCACCCGGCGCTGCTGGCCGCCGGACAGCTCGCTGACGTTGGAGCGGGCCCGGTGGGCCAGGCCCACGGCGTCCAGCGCCTCGGCCACGACGGCGCGGTCGCGCCGCCGGGCGGCCGGCAGCAGCCGGGTCAGCGGGTCGGTGCGCGCCAGGCGACCCACGGCCACCACCTCGGCGACCGTCGCGGGCACCGACGTCGTGACGGTGTGGCGCTGCGGCACGTAGCCGATCGCCGCGCGACGGGTGAGGTCGCCGACCGGCGTCCCCAGGACCTCCAGGGAGCCGGAGGTGACGGTGGCCAGTCCGAGGGCGGCGCGCACCAGCGTCGTCTTGCCCGACCCGTTGGGCCCGAGCAGGGCCACGCAGTCGCCGGAGGCGACCTCGAGGTCGACGTCGTGGACGACCGGGCCCTCGTCGTAGCCGATGCTGCAGCGGCGGTAGGCGAGCACGGGGGCGCCCCCCGCACGAGGCGAGGGGCGCTCCGACCGCGACGGCGTGGTGCTCACGTGCAGCTCTGCCCCGTGCGCAGCGCCTGCAGGTTGGCGCGCATGACCTCAAGGTAGTCGCTGCCGGCGGACTCGTCGGTCAGCCCCTCGAGCGGGTCGAGCACGGCCGTGGCCGCGCCGGTCTCGGCGGCCACGGTCTCGGCGATCGCCGGGCTGACCAGCGTCTCGAAGTAGATGGTGGTGACCTGGTTCTCGGTGACGAAGTCGGCCACCTCGGCCAGGCGGGCCGCGGTGGGCTCCTCGTCGGGGCTCAGGCCCGAGATGCCGACCTGGGTCAGGCCGTAGCGCTCGGCCAGGTAGCCGAACGCCTCGTGGCTCGTGACCAGGTCGGTGCTCGCGCACGAGGCCAGCCCGGTGGTCAGCTCGGCGTCGAGCGCCTCGAGGTCGCCGCGCAGGGAGGCGGCGCCGGAGGCGTAGTCGTCGGCGTGGTCGGGGTCGACGTCGGACAGCTGCTCCGCGACCGCGTCGCCGACGGCCGCGAGGCGCAGCGGGTCGAGCCAGAAGTGGGGGTCGGTCTGCTGCTCCTCGCCCTCGGCGTGCTCCTCGCCCTCGGCGTGCTCCTCCTCGTGCTCGTGCTCGCCCTCGTAGGTCAGGTCGAGGTCGGCGTCCTCGCTCACGTCGTAGGAGGTCGTGCCGGCGCTCTCCAGCGCGTCGTCCACGGCCGCCTGCAGGCCGGCCTCGTAGACCACGAGGTCGGCGTCGGAGAGGGCGGCGACGTCGGAGGCCGCCAGCTCGAGGTCGTGCGGCTCCGCGCCGGGCGGCGTCAGGTTCGTCACCTCGGCCAGGTCCCCGGCGACCCGCTCGGTCACGTACTGCAGCGGGTAGAAGGCCGCGACGACCTGCACGCCGCCGCTGCCGCCCTCGGCGCCGGCGGCCGTGGAGGCCCCCGAGGACCCGCAGGCACTCAGCAGGAGGCAGGTGGCGGCGAGGGCGCCGGGGGTCAGCAGTCTGGTGTTCACGACAACCATTCTCATCAGACTCCGGTGCTGGAGTCAAAGCGGGGCCACGGGGCTCCCGCGTCCGCCCGCTAACCTGGCCCGTCCGCCGACAGCCCAGCCGGAGAGGGAACCCCCGTGGCCCAGAGCACCAGCCGCATCGAGACCGTCGTCAGCCTCTGCAAGCGCCGGGGCTACGTCTTCCCCAGCGGGGAGATCTACGGCGGCACGCGCTCCGCCTGGGACTACGGACCGCTGGGCGTCGAGCTCAAGGAGAACGTCAAGCGCCAGTGGTGGCGCTCGATGGTGCAGGGCCGCGACGACGTCGTCGGGCTCGACTCCTCGGTGATCCTGCCGCGGCGGGTGTGGGAGGCCTCCGGGCACGTCGAGGTATTCACCGACCCGCTCGTGGAGTCCACGGTCACGCACAAGCGCTACCGCGCCGACCACCTGCTGGAGGCCTACGAGGCCAAGCACGGGCACCCCCCGGTCAACGGCTGGGCCGACGTCCCCGACCCCGAGACGGGCGAGCGCGGCAACTGGACCGAGCCCAAGGAGTTCTCCGGGCTCATGAAGACCTACCTCGGCCCGGTCGAGGACGAGTCGGGCATGGCCTACCTGCGCCCGGAGACCGCGCAGGGCATCTTCGTCAACTTCGCCAACGTCATGGGCTCGGCCCGCCGGAAGCCGCCGTTCGGCATCGGGCAGATGGGCAAGTCGTTCCGCAACGAGATCACGCCGGGCAACTTCATCTTCCGCACCCGCGAGTTCGAGCAGATGGAGATGGAGTTCTTCGTCGAGCCGGGCACCGACGAGGAGTGGCACCAGACCTGGATCGACACCCGGATGGCCTGGTACACCGACCTGGGCATCTCCGGCGACAACCTGCGCCTCTTCGAGCACCCGCAGGAGAAGCTCTCCCACTACTCCAAGCGCACGGTCGACATCGAGTACCGCTTCGGCTTCACCGGCTCGGAGTGGGGGGAGCTCGAGGGCATCGCGAACCGCACCGACTTCGACCTGCGCACCCACAGCGAGCACTCCGGCGTCGACCTGACCTACTTCGACCAGGCCAAGAACGAGCGCTGGACGCCGTACGTCATCGAGCCCGCGGCCGGCGTCGGGCGCTCGATGATGGCGTTCCTCGTCGACGCCTACACCGAGGACGAGGCGCCCAACACCAAGGGCGGCGTCGACACGCGCGTGGTGCTGCGCCTCGACCACCGCCTGGCGCCGGTCAAGGCCGCGGTGCTGCCGCTCTCGCGCAGCGGCGACCTCGGCCCGAAGGCCCGCGACCTCGCCGCGCAGCTGCGGCGGACCTGGAACGTCGACTTCGACGACGCCGGGGCGATCGGGCGCCGCTACCGCCGCCAGGACGAGATCGGCACGCCGTTCTGCCTCACGGTCGACTTCGACACCCTCGAGGACCAGGCCGTGACCGTGCGCGAGCGCGACTCGATGGCCCAGACCCGCGTGGCGCTCGACCAGGTCGAGGGCTACCTGGCCGCGCGCCTCGTCGGGGCCTGACCGGGCGGCGTCCGGCCCCACCCCGGTGAGCGCGGGGCGTTCCTGTGCCCGTCTGGTGAGCGCAGGAACGCCCCGTGCGCGCCGGGGACGGGCACAGATCCGCCCACTGCGCCTCCGGGGCCGGCGTCCGGCCCCTCAGCCCGCCCGGTGCCACGGCGCGGCCGGCTCCGCGCACTCGCGCAGGAACGCCGAGACCTCGCGGCACACCCGGGCCGCGTCGGCTCGGACGTCGGCCGGCGCCAGCGCCAGCACCCGGTACCCGTGAGCCACCAGGGCCCGCTGGCGCTGCTGCGTGCGCCGGTAGAGCGCGGGGCTGAGGTGCCACGCCATCGAGTCGAGCTCGACGACGGCGCGCACCTCCTCCCAGAGCGCGTCGGCGACCGCGAGGACCTCGCCGTCGGGCGTGCGCACCGCGGCGTTCCACCGCGGTGCTGGCAGCCCGTGGCGCTCGAACGCCTCACGGAGCTCGGCCTCGGCGACCGAGCGGACGCCGGCGTCCACCTCGGCGAGCACGGCGCGGGCCAGTGCCGTCCGCTGCCGCGCTGCCTGACGCACCTCCACGACCAGCGCGTCGACGTCGCACCGCCGCTGCTGGACGGCGGCCGCCACCAGCTCGCGCACCTCCGGCACGTGCTCGCTGCGCCGGCAGGCGTCCACCACTGCTCGGGCCACCGGGGCGCACGGCAGGCCACGGGCGAGCACCGCCTCGGGGACGCGGCGACTCCTCGTGAGCAGGGCGAACCCGTGCGAGGAGCGCTGGCACGGGTGGGGCACCACCACGTGCACCCGTCCCTCACGCCGGACGTCGTCGAGCCGGAGCCCGTGCAGGGCGAGCGCGTCGAGCCCGGTGAGCACCGCGCCGGCGCCCGCGTACTTCAGTGCGGCGAGGCGGCGCTCGTGGGTGGTGGGCACCCCGCGGTGGCCGGCCACCACCCCGGGGAGGAGGCGCTGCCACGGGCCGTCGGGTCCGATCCGGCGGATGATCGTCGAAGCAGGGACGCCGACCCGTCGGAGCTCGGCGTGGGTCGCCACGGACCGGCCGGGGGACAGGAGGTCGGCCAGGGCCTGGCCGTCGAGGCCGTCGCGTCGTCGCACGCCGCGAGGGTGGTCCCGCGCCCGACGGGCGGTTCCGGCGGTGCGCTGGCCTGTGGACGGTGAGGTGTCGGGGGGTGCCTGTGGGCGGCGCGCTCGACGGCTCGCCCCCGTCCGCGGCGCTCGTGGGGGGATCTGTGCCCGTTCCAGGCGGGCACGGGGCGCCCCTGTGCCCGTCTGGTGGGCACAGGAACGCCCCGCGCCGGAGGCGGCCGGCGAGGAGCGGCACCGACAGCAGCAGCCGGGGTGGCGAACGCCCACGACCACGACGAGTGCGGGCGAACCGCCCACCTCAGGCGCGCCGCGCCGGTACTGTCCGCGACATGGTCATCCAGGGGGACGCGCAGGAGCCGGTGCTCGGGAGCGCCGTGCGCCTGCTTCCGGTCGAGCAGGGCGCCGAGCGCACCGGTGAGCTCACGGAGTGGTCGTCCGGTCCGGCCGGCCTCGTCGTCACGGCGCGGGTCGCCGTCCCGGCGCAGGACGCCGCGGCGCTCGCCGGGCAGCGCCTGTGGGCCCGCCTGCAGGTGGGCGAGGGCGTGCGGGTGCTCGAGGCCGTCGCCATGGCCGGCTTCGCGGACACCGAGCTGGAGCTGACCGGGGTGCTGTCCCTGGCCGCCGAGACGCGCCGCGCCGAGCCGCGCGTGCCGACCCAGCGCCGCGCGCGGGTCACCACCGCCGGTGCCAGCGGCGTCGCCGCCCGCACGGTCGACCTCTCGCGCTCCGGCGCCCGGCTGGACCTGTCCGCCGGCCAGGTGCTGCCGGACTCCGGCACGCTGGAGGTCACCCTCGAGGTCGGCGGCGAGGACGCCGTCTCGGTGACCGCTCAGGTCGTGCGCGCGGACGCCGAGCGCCAGGAGGTCGCCGTCCGCTTCGTCGACCTCGTCGAGGCCGACGCCCAGCGCATCGACCGGGTCGTGCTCGCCGAGCTGTCCGAGCAGGCCGCCCAGCCCGCCGAGCAGGGCTGAGCGCGACGAGCGCACCGGCAGCGGCTGAGACACTGGAGCGGTGAGCGCTCCCGTCCTGTCCGCACCCGCGCCGGCGACCCCCGCGCGGCCGGTGCTGCCGGCCCTGCGGATCGGTCCGCACGTCATCGACACCCCGGTGGTGCTGGCCCCCATGGCCGGCGTCACCAACGCGCCGTTCCGCTCGCTGTGCCGCGAGCACGGCGCCGGCGTCTTCGTCTCCGAGATGGTCACCTCCCGCGCCCTCGTCGAGCGGACGCCGGAGTCGCTGCGCCTCGTCCAGCACGAGCCCGGCGCCAGCCCGCGCAGCGTGCAGCTCTACGGGGTCGACCCGGCCACCGTCGGCGCCGCCGTGCGGATGCTCGTCGAGGAGGACCTCGCCGACCACGTCGACCTCAACTTCGGCTGCCCGGTGCCCAAGGTCACCCGCCGCGGCGGCGGCTCCGCGCTGCCGTGGAAGACCGCCCTGTTCACCGGCGTGGTCCGCGCCGCGGTCCAGGCGGCGGCGCCGGCGGGCGTGCCGGTGACCATCAAGATGCGCAAGGGCATCGACGCGGACCACCTGACCTACCTCGACGCCGGCCGGATCGCCGAGGCCGAGGGCGTCGCCGCGGTGGCCCTGCACGGGCGCACCGCCGCCGACTACTACTCCGGCACCGCCGACTGGGACGCGATCGCGCGCCTCAAGGAGGCCGTGACGAGCATCCCGGTGCTCGGCAACGGCGACATCTGGTCCGCTGACGACGCCGTGGCGATGATCGCCCGGACCGGCTGCGACGGCGTCGTGGTCGGCCGCGGCTGCCTCGGCAGGCCGTGGCTGTTCGCCGACCTGGCCGCGGCGCTGTCCGGCAGCCCCGAGCGCGTGCGGCCGGGGCTCGGCGCGGTCGCCGAGGTGCTGCGCCGCCACGCGCACCTGCTCGTGGAGCACTTCGGCGACGAGCTGCGCGGCTGCCGCGAGATCCGCAAGCACGTGGCCTGGTACCTCAAGGGCTACGTCGTGGGCGGCTCGGTGCGCGCCCAGCTCGGCCTCGTCGACACCCTCGCCGCCCTCGACGAGCTCATCGCCGGCCTGGACCTCGACCAGCCCCACCCCGGGGACGCCGCCGAGGGCCCGCGCGGTCGCACGTCCGGGACGCCGAGGGTGGCGGTGCCCGAGGGCTGGCTGGACGACCGCGAGCTGAGCGGCGCCGCGCTGGACGTCGTCCGCGACGCCGAGCTGCACCCGGCGTCCACCAGCGGCGGCTGAGGTGGGGCGGCACGCGGCGGGCGGGGACGGCGCCGGGAGCGCAGGCGGCGTCGGGGCGGGCTTCGACGGGTACACGGCGGACGACCGCGCCCGCTGGGTCGCCGAGCCGCCCAAGAGCCTGTCCCGGGGCGACTTCGCCCGCGACCGCGCGCGCGTGCTGCACTCCTCGGCGCTGCGCCGCCTGGGCGCCAAGACGCAGGTCGTCGGCCCGGGCAGCGACGACTTCGCCCGCACCCGGCTGACCCACTCCCTCGAGGTGGCCCAGGTGGGCCGCGAGCTGGCCGGGGCGCTGGGCTGCGACCCCGACGTCGTCGACGCCGCCTGCCTGGCCCACGACCTGGGCCACCCGCCGTTCGGGCACAACGGGGAGTCGGCGCTGGCGCAGGTCAGCGCCGCGATCGGGGGCTTCGAGGGCAACGCCCAGACCCTGCGCCTGCTGACCCGCCTGGAGCCGAAGGTGGTCCAGGCCAGCGGGCGCCCCGCGGGCCTCAACCTCACCCGGGCGAGCCTGGACGCCGCCACGAAGTACCCCTGGCCGGCGGGGGAGGACCCGCGCGGGGCCAGCGGCAAGTTCGGCGTCTACGCCGAGGACGCCGCGGTGTTCGCCTGGCTGCGCGAGGGCGCGCCGGACGGCCGCCGCTGCCTCGAGGCCCAGGTGATGGACCTCGCCGACGACATCGCCTACAGCGTCCACGACGTCGAGGACGCCGTGGTCGCCGACCGCCTCGACCTGGCGGCCATCGCCGGGGCCGAGCAGCGAGCGCGGATCGCCGAGCAGGTGCGCGCTCGCTACCTGCCCGACGCGCAGGACGCCGAGGTCGACGCCGCCCTGGCCGCCCTGGAGGCCAGCGCGACCTGGGTGACCGGCTTCGACGGCAGCCGCGCGGCGCTCGCGGCGCTCAAGGACATGACGAGCCAGCTCATCGGCCGGTTCTGCCTCGCGGTGCAGCGGGCCACCCGCGAGGTCACCGGGCCCGGGCCGCTCACCCGGTACGCCGCCGACCTCGTCGTGCCGCGCGCGACGGTGCTCGAGGTCGCCGCGCTCAAGGGCGTCATGGCCGCGTTCGTGCTCACCGACCGCGACCGCGTGCCGGTCTACGCCGGGCAGCGCGAGGTGCTGCAGGAGCTGGTGCGCGCCCTGCTGGAGCGGCCCGACCAGCTCGAGCCGCCGTTCGCCGCCGACCACGCCGACGCCGACGACGACGCCGGCCGGCTGCGCGCCGTCGTCGACCAGGTGGCCTCCCTCACCGACGCCAGCGCCACGGCGTGGCACGCCCGGCTCTGCTGAGCGCCTGAGCGCCTGAGCTCGGCGCTCAGGCGACGAGGGCGTCCACCGCGTCGGCGGAGAGCACGTGCTCGGTGGCCATGGCGCTGGCGCCGAGGACGCCGGCCCGCCCGGCGGTGCGCGTGGCGGCGATCCTCAGGTGCGCCGTGGCCAGCGGCAGCGAGCGCCGGTAGACCTCCTCGCGGATGCCGGCCAGCAGGTGCTCGCCGGCCTCGGCGAGCGACCCCCCGATGACGATGAGCGAGGGGTTGAGCAGGCTCACGCAGACCGCCAGGACGGCCCCGATGTCGCGGCCGGCCTCGCGCACCGCCTGCCCGGCGCGCACGTCGCCGGCCCGCACGAGCGCCACGACGCCGGCGCTGTCCTCCGCGGCCAGCCCCGCCCCGCTCAGCGCGAGCGCGACGGCCCGGCCGCTGGCGAGCGCCTCGAGGCAGCCGGTGTTGCCGCACCGGCACACGGCGTCGCGCCCGCCCGGCACCGCCACGTGCCCGAGGTCTCCGGCGGCGCCCTGCGCCCCGCGGCGGATCTCCCCGTCGCTGATGATGCCGGCGCCGATGCCGGTCGCGACCTTGACGAACATGAGGTGGTCGACGTCCGGCCAGGCCGCCGCGTGCTCGCCCAGGGCCATGATGTTGACGTCGTTGTCGACGAGCACGGGGGCGCCCAGGGCGCTGCCCAGCGCGCCGGAGACGTCGGCGCCGTCCCAGCCGGGCATGATCGGCGGGTTGATCGGACGGCCCGTCGCGTGGTCGACCGGCCCCGGCAGCCCCACGCCGACGCTGACCAGGTCGCTCAGGGGGCGGTCGGTGGCCGCGACGAGCTTGCGGCCCACCGCGGCGACGCGGTCGAGCACCGGCTCGGGGCCGGCGCCGATGGCGATCGGCTCCTCGTGCTCGGCGAGGACGCGCCCGGCGAGGTCGGTGACGGCCAGGCGGGCGTGGGTGGCTCCCAGGTCCACGGCGAGGACGAGCCGGGCCTCGGGGTGGAAGGCGAACGTCGCCGGCGGGCGGCCGCCGGTGGAGGAGGCCTCGCCGGCGGGGGTGACCAGGCCGGCGGCGAGCAGCTGCTCCACCCGCGCGGCGATGGTGGACCGGGACTGGCCCGTGGTCGCCGCGAGGTCCGCGCGGGTGCGCGGCTGGCCGTCGCGGAGCAGCTGGAACAGCGCACCGGCGCCGGGCGACCGGGGCGCGGGGCGCTGCGGCAGGTCCATGGGGCCAGTGAACCCCATCCCTTCCGTCGCTCGCCAGGCGTCTTCCGCAGGTCCTGAGGCAACTTTCCATTGACAGTCGGCGGAAGTCCTCCCTAGGTTCCCGCCATGGTCAGAGTCGACCGAGGGGCGCCCCTGCTGCAGGTGCGCGGGATCGTCAAGGAGTTCCCGGGCGTGCGGGCGCTGGACGGCGTCGACCTCGACGTGCGCGCCGGCGAGGTGCACTGCCTGCTCGGCCAGAACGGCGCCGGGAAGTCCACGCTCATCAAGGTGCTGGCCGGTGCGCACCAGCCCGACTCCGGCGAGGTCACGTGGCGGGGCGAGCCGGTGCGGCTGTCCTCGCCGCAGGCCGCCACGGCGCTGGGCATCGCCACCATCTACCAGGAGCTCGACCTCGTCGACGGCCTCACCGTGGCCGAGAACATCGCCCTGGGCCACGAGCGCGCGCGCTTCGGCTTCACCCGCCCGGCGACCACCGACCGCGAGGCCGTGGCGCTCCTGGAGCGCCTGGGCCACCCCGAGATCGCGCCGACCACCGAGGTCGGGCGCCTGTCGGCCGCCGGCAAGCAGGTGGTGAGCATGGCGCGCGCCCTGTCCCACGACGCGCGGCTGATCATCATGGACGAGCCCTCGGCGGTGCTCGACCAGGAGGAGGTCGGCCGCCTCTTCGACGTCGTCCGCGACCTCACCGCCGCCGACGTGGCGGTGGTCTACATCAGCCACCGCCTCGAGGAGATCCGCCAGATCGGCGACCGCGTCACCGTCCTCAAGGACGGGCGCACCGTGGCCACCGACCTGCCGGTGGAGGGCACCTCCACGAAGGAGGTCGTGCGGCTGATGACCGGGCGCTCCATCGAGTACGTCTTCCCGCCGCGCCGCAGCGCACCGGACGCGTCCGTGGCGCCCCTGCTCGAGGTGCGGGGCCTGACCCGCGCCGGGGAGTTCGAGGACGTCAGCTTCGACGTCCGCCCCGGCGAGGTGGTGGGGTTCGCCGGCCTCGTCGGCTCCGGGCGCTCGGAGGTGCTGGAGACCGTCTACGGCGCGCGCCGCCCGGGCACCGGCACCGTCTCCGTGGCCGGACGCCGGCTGCGCGCCGGCGACGTCGCCAGCGCCGTGGCCGCCGGGGTGGGCCTGTCACCGGAGGAGCGCAAGAGCCAGGGCCTGCTGCTCGACGACTCCGTCACCCGCAACATCAGCATCTCCTCGCTCTCGAGGTTCGCCAGGGGCGGGTTCCTGCGGCGCGGCGCCGAGCGCACCGCCGCCCAGGAGCAGGTGGAGGCGCTCGACGTGCGCCCCGGTGACGTCGACCGGGCCGTGCGCACGCTCTCCGGCGGCAACCAGCAGAAGGTGCTGCTGGCCCGCTGGCTGCTGCGCGACTGCCGGGTGCTCCTGCTCGACGAGCCCACCCGCGGGGTCGACGTCGGCGCCCGGTCGGAGATCTACGCGCTGGTGCGGGCGCTGGCCGACCGCGGGGTCGCGGTCGTCGTGGTCTCCAGCGAGATCGAGGAGGTGCTCGGGCTGGCCGACCGGGTGCTCGTGGTCTCCGACGGCCGGGTCGTCTTCGACGGCCCCAGCGAGGAGCTGGACGAGCACCGCGTGCTCGACATGGTGATGGAGGGGGCGACCGCATGAGCGACATGACGACCTCGGCGACGGCGGGAGGCGCCGCGGGCGGCGGCAGCGCCGGCTCGCCCTCGGGCCCGAGCGGCGCGGGCCTGCCGCCGTCGGCCGACGCCCCGGCGCGGGAGGGCGGCCGCAGCGCGACCCGCGCCGGCGCCCCGCGCTCGTCGGGCCTGCTGGCGGGCTCGGTGGGGCGCAACCTCGGCCTGGTGATCGCCCTCGCGGTCCTGTGCGCGGTCGGCGTCATCACCGCGGGGGAGCGCTTCGCGAGCATCGACAACGTCCTGACGATCCTGCGGCTGGCGTCGGTGATCGGCGTGGTCAGCGTCGGCATGACCTTCGTCATCATCGGCGGGGGCATCGACCTGTCCGTGGGCGCCATCGTGGCCCTGTCCTCGGTGTGGGCGACCACCCTGGCGACGCAGGCCATCGCCAACGACGTCCACTGGCTGGCGATGGTCGGCACGGCGCTGCTGGTCGGCACCGCGTGCGGGCTCATCAACGGGGTGGTGATCGCCTACGGGCGGATCGTCGCCTTCATCGCCACCCTGGCGATGCTCGCCTCGGCCCGCGGCCTCGCCGAGATCATCTCCAACCGCCGCACGCAGATCATCGAGGTCGACGGGTTCCGCGACGCCCTCTCCGGCGACCTGCTCGGCCTGCCGAAGATCGTCCTCATCTTCGCCGCGGTGGCCGTCGTCGGCTGGGTGCTGCTCAACCGCACGACGTTCGGCCGCCGCACCTTCGCCGTGGGCGGCAACGCCGAGGCGGCCCGCCTCGCCGGCATCAGGGTCCAGCGCCACACCGTGATGCTCTACGTCCTGCTCGGCCTGGCCTGCGGCATCGCCGCCGTCATGATCATCTCCCGGACGCGGACGGGCAGCTCCACGCACGGCACCCTCTACGAGCTCGAGGCGATCGCCGCCGTCGTCATCGGCGGCACCCTGCTCTCCGGCGGGCGCGGCAGCATCGTCGGCACCGTCCTCGGCGTGCTGATCCTCACGACGCTGACCAACGTCTTCATCCTCGTCGACTGGTCGTCGTCGGCGCAGGCCGTGGCCAAGGGCCTGATCATCGTCGTCGCGGTCCTCCTCCAGCAGCGGGTCGCCGCGCGCGGCGCGCGCACCTGAGCGAGCCGCCCCACACCCACCACCCCCTCACCCACCCCTCGAGCGGGTGACCCCCGCTCGCCCACCCCGCAGGAGGAACCATGTCCACCACCCCCGCCCGACAGCGTCGTCGGGTGCTGGTGCCCGCCGTCGTCCTGGCCACCACCTCCCTGGTGCTGGGCGCGTGCACGAGCAACACCCCCGAGGCGTCCTCCGAGGAGGCCCCCGCGGCCGCCCCCGCGGCCGGCGGCAACGACGAGCCCGGCGACACCGTGCGCATCGGGTTCTCCGCGCCGGCGGCCGACCACGGCTGGATGGCCGCGATCACCGAGGCCGCCCGCGCCGAGGCCGAGCGCTACGATGACGTCGAGCTGCAGGTCGCCGAGGGCACCAACGACGTGCAGCTGCAGATCAGCCAGGTCGAGACGTTCATCAACGACGGGGTGGACGCCATCGTGCTGCTGCCCTTCGACGGCGCCGCGCTCACCCCGGTGGCGCTGCAGGCGATGGAGGCGGGCATCCCGGTCATCAACGTCGACCGCGAGTTCGACAGCCCCTTCGCCTCGCGGGTGACCGTGCTCGGCGACAACTACGGCATGGGCGTCTCGGCGGGCACCTACGTCTGCGGCGAGCTCGGGGACACCCCCGACGCCGTGGTGGCCGAGATCGCCGGGATCGACTCCCTCCCGCTGACCCAGGACCGCAGCCAGGGCTTCGCGGACGCCCTGTCCGAGTGCGGCCTCGAGGTCAGCAACCGCGTCGCCGCCGACTTCACCGTCGAGGGCGGCGAGGAGGCCGCCGCGAACCTCCTCCAGGCGGCGCCGAAGATCGACGCCATCTGGAACCACGACGACGACCAGGGCGTCGGCGTCCTGGCCGCCATCGAGAACGCCGGCCGCGACGAGTTCTTCATGGTCGGCGGCGCCGGCTCGGCCAACGTCATGCGCTCCATCGAGGCCGACGACTCCGTGGTCAAGGCCACGGTGGTCTACCCCTCCACCCAGGCGGCCGACGGGATCCGCCTCGCGCGCCTGCTCGTGCAGGACAAGGCTCTGGGTGACCTGGTCGAGGTCGAGGTGCCCCGGCAGGTGCAGCTGTTCGCGCCGGTGGTCACCCGTGACAACGTGGACCAGTACCTGTCGTCGGCGTTCGAGTCCTGACCGGCGCCGTCCGAGCGAAGAGGTGAGCGGAGAGGTGGAGCAGATGGCCCAGCAGGATCGTGGGGGCGGCCGGGAGCCGGGGGAGCTCTCGGTGGCCATGGTCGGGTACGCCTTCATGGGGGCGGCGCACTCGCAGGCCTGGCGCAGCGCCCCGCGGTTCTTCGAGCTG
>NZ_JBZYWI010000061.1:0-17680 GCF_058932755.1 Quadrisphaera sp. DVD1 | reverse complement strand
GCGCAGCCGGGCGCGGGCCTCCGGCGAGCCCGGCGCCCACGGGCCCAGCGCGGCGAGGAGGTCGGCCGTCGAGAGGACGACCGGCCGGGCTCCTCCCAGCACGACCCCGGTGGGCGTGGGCGTCAGGTCGACGTCGTCGAGGACGGCGAGCGCCAGCAGGTCCTGGCGCAGGTCGCGGTCCTCGTCGCTCGACATGTCACTGACCGTAGCCACGGCGACCGCTCGAAGCCCACCAGGAGGCCCGCCACCGCCCCGCTGGCCGACGGGTGCTCACGCAGCGTCATCGCGCGTGACCTCGGGTCGCTGGTCGGGGGCGGCCGGCGCTGAGCGGCGGCGCAGGCCCCGCTGGGCCATGATCGAGGCCGGCAGCGCAGCGGCGGACGAGGAGCGGCGATGGACCTGTGGCGGACCAAGTCGGTGGAGCGGTCGATCGCCGACACCGAGGAGCCCGAGCACGCGCTCAAGAAGGGCCTCACCGCGCTCGACCTCGTGGTCTTCGGCGTGGGCGTCAGCGTCGGCGCGGGCATCTTCGTCCTCACCGGCACCGCGGCGGGCAGCAACGCGGGGCCGGCGGTGTCGGTCTCCTTCGTGCTCGCGGCGGTCGCCTGCGGCCTCGCGGCCCTGTGCTACGCCGAGTTCGCCTCCACCGTGCCCGTGGCCGGCAGCGCGTACACCTTCTCCTTCGCCACGCTGGGCGAGCTCGTGGCCTGGACGATCGGCTGGGACCTCGTCCTGGAGTTCGTCGTCGGCGCCGCGGCCGTCGCCACGTCGTTCTCCAGCTACCTGCAGAAGGTGCTGGACCTGGTCGGGTGGCAGGTGCCCGACGTCGTGGCCAGTGCGGAGGGCGGCGCGCTGAACCTGCCGGCGGCGCTGCTCGTCGTCGCGCTGACCGCCGTGATCGCCACCGGCATCCGCCTGTCCAGCCGGGTGAACCAGGTGATCACCGCGATCAAGCTCGCGGTCGTGCTGCTCGTCATCGTCGTCGGGGCGTTCTACGTCTCCACCGCCAACTGGAGCCCCTTCGTGCCGCCGTCGGAGGGCACTGCCCCCGGCAGCGGCGGCTTCCGCGACGTGCCGCTGATCCAGTCGCTCTTCGGCCTCGAGCCCTCGGTCTACGGCGCCGGTGGCGTGGTCGCGGCGGCCGCCGTGGTCTTCTTCGCCTTCATCGGCTTCGACGTCGTCGCCACGACCGCGGAGGAGGCGAAGGACCCGCAGAAGGCGCTGCCGATCGGCATCCTCGGCTCCCTGGCCGTGGTCACCGTCCTCTACGTCCTCGTCTCCCTGGTCATCACCGGGATCCAGCCCTACGACGAGATCGACCCCGCCGACGGCGCTCCGCTGGCGACCGCCTTCACCGCCGCAGGGGTGGACTGGATGGGCGCCGTGGTGGCGATCGGCGCCTGCATCGGCCTCATCGCCGTGACGATGATCCTCTTCCTCGGGCAGACCCGGGTCGCCTTCGCGATGGCCCGCGACGGCCTGCTGCCGCGCTCGCTGGCCAACACCGACCCGCGCACCGGGACGCCGGTGCGGATCACCCTCATCACCGGGGCGTTCATCGCGTTCATCGCCGCGGTCGTGCCGCTGGAGGAGCTCTCGCTCCTCGTGAACATCGGCACGCTCTTCGCCTTCGTGCTCGTCTCGATCGGGGTCGTCGTGCTGCGCCGCACCCGCCCGGACCTCCAGCGCAGCTTCCGGGTGCCCGCCGTCGCCGTGGTCGCGACGCTGGCCGTCCTCGCCTGCGTCTACCTCATGCTCAACCTCACCGGTGAGACGTGGCTGCGCTTCGTCATCTGGATGGCGCTGGGCTACGTCGTGTACTTCCTCTACTCGCGGCACCACAGCGTCGCCGCGGAGGAGCAGGCGCAGCGCTGAGGCGTCACCGCGGCGGCACCCGCACCGCGCGCGGTGCCAGCGCGGCGTCCACGACGATCCCGCCGTCCACGACCCGCAGGCGGGTCGGCGACACGCCCTCGGGCAGGTCGTCGAGGGGCAGCGGGACGGCGCGCAGCACCCGCTCGAGCCCCAGGGCCTCCAGCGGCCCGCGGGCCGACCCCACGGAGAGCTCGCGCCCGCCCACGGCCACGGCGACCGGGCGCAGGAGCACCTCGCCGTCGCCCAGCTCCGGGGTGCTGCGCAGGGACACCTCCACGTCGCGGCCCAGCACGCCCACCTCCGTGGTGGCGCGGACGGTGCCGCCGGGCCCGGCGTCGAGGGCGAGCGCCGCGCCCGTGGCGCTCGAGGCGCGCTCGGCGAGCAGCGACCACGGCAGCAGCGCGCGGGCGCTGCCCCGCCCGAGCTGCACCTCGCCGCCGGCGCCGCGCAGCACCGACCGCGGGACCCTCACGTCCCGCACCCGCACGGAGGCGTCCCGCACGGTGGCGCCCTGCCAGGTGAGCGAGGGCGCCGCGACGTCCAGCCGCTCGTAGCGACCTCGCAGCGCCTGCCAGAGGAACGAGGTGCCGCCGATGCGCACCTGCGGGGGGTCGGGCAGCGCCAGCTCCGCCTGCGCCTGCCGCGCCAGCCGCCCCTGCGCCGCCGCGCGGGCGGCCCGGTCGACGACGACGAGGCCCAGCGCCAGGGCGACGAGCACGACCACGAGCACCACCACGAGCGCGCGGCGCCGCGGCCGGCTACCGGACAGACGCGACCCCCGGCGGCAGGAAGCGCCGGCCCGTGGCGCGCTCGGCCACGCCGGAGCGGTCCAGGTGGGGGAGCAGCCCGCCGAGGTGCGCGGGCCAGCCGACGCCCAGCAGCAGGCAGAGGTCGACGTCGCGGGGGTCGTCGACGACGCCCTCGTCGAGGATGAGGCGGGCCTCCTGGGCCAGGGCGGACAGCGCGCGCTCGCGCACCTGCTCGGCCGTGGAGGGGGCGTCGCCGACCTGCACGAGCGCAGCCACCCGGGGGTCCAGGCGGGGCGCGGCCCCCTCGGGGGCGTCGGCGTCCCAGAAGCCCGGCAGACCCGCCTCGACGATGCGGGCGATGTTCGGCGAGGGCGCGAACCGGTCCGGGAAGGCCGCGTGGAGGGTCTCCTGCACGTGCAGCGCCACGGCCGGGCCGACGAGGCGCAGGAGGGCGAACGGCGTCATCGGCAGGCCCAGCGGCGCCAGGGCGCCGTCGGCCACCTCGGCCGGCGTCCCCTCGTCGAACGCCGCGTGGACCTCGCCCATGAACCGCATGAGCAGGCGGTTGACGACGAACGCCGGGGCGTCGCGCACGAGCACGCACGACTTGCCCAGCGCCTCGCCCACCGCGAACGCCGTGGCCAGCGTCGCGTCGTCGGTGCTGGGCGTGCGGGCGACCTCGACGAGCGGCAGGACGGCGACGGGGTTGAAGAAGTGGAAGCCGACCACCCGCTCGGGGTGGGCCAGCCCGGCCGACATCGCCGCCACGGACAGGGACGAGGTGTTCGTCGCGAGCACGCACTCGGGGGAGACGACCTCCTCCAGCGACGCGAGCACCGACCGCTTGACGTCGAGGTCCTCGAAGACGGCCTCGATCACCCAGTCGGCGCCGGCGAAGGCCTCGGCGGAGGAGGTGGAGCCGCTGACCAGGGCGCTGAGCCGGCTCGCGGCGTCGGGGGAGAGCCGTCCCTTGCGGGCGAGGTCGGCGATCCCGGCGCGCACCCGGGAGACGCCCGCCTCGACCCGGTCCTCGTCGAGGTCGGTGAGCACCACCGGCACCCTGAGCCGGCGCACGAAGAGCAGCGCCAGCTGGCTGGCCATCAGCCCGGCGCCGACGACGCCGACCTTGCCCACCGGGCGGGCGAGGGCGGCGTCCGGGGCGCCGGCGGGGCGCTTGGCGCGGCGCTGGGTCAGGTCGAAGGCGTAGACGCCGGAGCGGAACTCCTCGGAGAGGATGAGCTCGGCCAGGGCGTCGTCCTCGGCGGCGAACCCGGCGTCGCGGTCGTCGGTGCGGGCGCGGCGCAGCAGCTCCAGGGCGCGGTAGGGCGCCGGCGCGGCGCCGTGGAGGCGGGCGTCCACCCGGGCGCGGGCGGCGTCGACGGCGGCGTCCCAGGCCCCTGCGTCGCGCTGCACCTCCGGCCGGGCGACCGCGACCTCACCGCGCAGCACGCGCGCGGCCCAGGCCAGGGACTCCTCGAGGAAGTCCGCCGGCTCGAGGACCACGTCGGCCAGGCCGGTGCGCAGCGCTTCGGCCGCCGTGGTCATCCGGTTGCTGGCCAGCGGGTTCGCGACGACGAGCTGCAGGGCCGCGTCCAGGCCCACGAGCGCGGGCAGCAGGTGCGTGCCGCCCCAGCCCGGCACGAGCCCCAGCGCGCACTCCGGCAGGCCGAGCTGGCGCACGCTCGCCGAGACGGTGCGGTAGGTGCAGTGCAGCGCCACCTCGAGCCCGCCGCCGAGGGCGGGCCCGTTGACGAAGGCGAAGGAGGGCACGCCGAGCTCGCCGAGGCGGCGCAGCTGGTCGTGGCCGAGGCGGGCGACCGCCCGCGCCTGGCCCGGGGTGGTGATCCGCACGACGTCCTTGAGGTCGGCGCCGGCGGCGAAGACGAAGGGCTTGCCGGTGATGCCCACGGCCGCGACCGCACCGGCGGCCACCCGCTCGGCCACGGCGTCCAGGGCCGCGCGCAGCTCGAGCAGGCCCGCGGGGCCCAGGGTGGTGGGCTTCGTGGCGTCCAGCCCGTTGTCCATGGTGATGAGCGCCAGGACGCCGGCCCCGCCGGGCAGGGTCACGTCCTGGACGGGGAAGCGGGTCACCCGCTCGGCGCCGGAGGGGTCGACGAGGTCCTCCGGGCGGACGACCCCCTGCGTGCTCGGCTGCGCGCTCATGCTCCTGCCTCCTCCTGGAACGCCGGGTTCTCCCACAGCACCGCACCGCCCATGCCCAGGCCGATGCACATCGTCGTCAGGCCGTACCGGACGTCGGGGCGCTGCGCGAACTGCCGGGCGAGCTGGGTCATGAGCCGCACCCCGGAGGACGCCAGGGGGTGCCCCACGGCGATCGCCCCGCCCCAGGGGTTGACCCGGGGGTCGTCGTCGGCCAGGCCGAAGTGGTCGGTGAAGGCGAGCACCTGGACGGCGAAGGCCTCGTTGACCTCGAACAGGCCGATCTCGTCGAACCGCACGCCGGTGCGGGCCAGCAGCTTCTCCGTCGCCGGGACCGGGCCGAGGCCCATCACCGCGGGGTCCACGCCGGCGAAGGCGTACCCGACCATCCGCATGGCCGCGGGCAGGCCCAGCTCGGCGGCGGCGTCGGCCGAGGCCAGCAGGCAGGCCGTGGCGCCGTCGTTGAGGCCGGCGGCGTTGCCGGCGGTGACGCGGCCGTGCGGGCGGAAGGGCGTGCGCAGCGCGGCCAGGTCCTCCACCGTGGTGCCCGGGCGCGGGGGCTCGTCGACGGTGGCCAGGCCCCAGCCGCGCTCGACGGAGCGGGTCGCGACGGTCACCAGGTCGGGCTGGACGTCGCCGCGCGCGTACGCCCCGGCGAGCTTGGCCTGGCTCGCGGCGGCGTAGGCGTCGGCGCGCTCGCGGGTCAGGTGCGGGAGGCGGTCGTGGAGGTTCTCGGCCGTGCGCCCCATGACGAGGGCGTCGGGGTCGACGATCCGCTCGGCGACCAGGCGCGGGTTGGGGTCGAGGTCGAAGCCCATCGGGTGCCGCCCCATGTGCTCCACGCCGCCGGCCAGCACGACGTCGTAGGCGCCGACGGCGATGCCGGACGCCGTGGTGGTCACGGCGGTCATCGCGCCCGCGCACATCCGGTCCACGGCGAACCCGGGCACGCTGCGGGGCAGGCCGGCCAGGACGCCCGCCGTGCGGCCGAGCGTCAGGCCCTGGTCGCCGGTCTGGGTGGTGGCGGCGATCGCCACCTCGTCGATCCGCTCCGGGGGCAGGGAGGGGTTGCGCCGGACCAGCTCGCGCAGGCACCTCACGACCAGGTCGTCGGCGCGGGTCTGGGCGTACAGGCCCTTCTCGCCGGACCGGCCGAACGGCGTGCGGACGCCGTCCACGAACACCACGTCGTGCGTCGCCTTCACGCGGACCTCCTCGTCCTGGGTGTGAACCGCGGTACACAGTACCCGCAGTACCGACTTCGGAGAACCAGGCTCCTGGGAGTCGCCACTTGCGCAGCGCCACCGCCGGTGACACCGTGGCAGCGCCAACGACGGCACGAGGCGAGGAGCCCGCCATGGGCCTGATCGACCGCATCCGCCCGCACCGCACCGACCCGGGGTCCCCGGGCAGGGCCCGCACCGCCGCGCCGCCGGTGCAGCGGGCCGCCGAGGAGGTCGAGCACGCCGCCGCGGCCGTGGTGCACCGGCTGCGCGGCACCTGCCCTCACTGCCACAAGCCGCAGCAGGTGGAGTCGGCCACCACCTGGGTCACGACGCCCTGCTCGTACTGCAGCGCCCCGGTCACCCTGCACGCCTGACGCCGGGCACCGGGCGACGCCCCGAGGTCACCGGGTCGAGCGCGCTCAGGCGCCGACGTAGGCCGCGAGGTGCTGACCGGTGAGCGTGGACCGGGCGGCGACGAGGTCTGCGGGGACGCCCTCGAAGACGACGGCGCCGCCCTCGTGCCCGGCGCCGGGTCCGAGGTCGATGATCCAGTCGGCGTGCGCCATGACCGCCTGGTGGTGCTCGATGACGACGACCGAGGTGCCGCCGTCGACGAGCCGGTCGAGCAGGCCGAGCAGCTGCTCGACGTCGGCGAGGTGGAGGCCCGTGGTCGGCTCGTCGAGGACGTAGACGTCGCCCCTCTCCGCCATCTGGGTGGCGAGCTTGAGCCGCTGGCGCTCCCCGCCGGACAGCGTGGTGAGCGGCTGGCCGAGCGTGAGGTACCCGAGCCCGACGTCGGCCAGGCGGTCGAGGACCGCGTGGGCGGCGGGCGTGCGCGCCTCGCCGTCCCGGAAGAACTCCTCGGCCTCCGCGACCGGCATCGCGAGCACCTCGGCGATGTTCCGACCGCCGAGGAGGTGCTCGAGCACCGACGCCTGGAACCGCCTGCCCTCGCACTCCTCGCAGGTCGACTCGACGGTGGCCATGACGCCGAGGTCGGTGTAGATGACGCCGGCGCCGTTGCAGGTGGGGCAGGCGCCCTCGGAGTTGGAGCTGAAGAGCGCTGGCTTGACGCCGTTGGCCCGGGCGAACGCCTTGCGGATCGGCTCCAGCATCCCGGTGTAGGTCGCCGGGTTGCTGCGGCGGGAGCCGCGGATGGCCCCCTGGTCGACGACGACCACGCCGTCGCGCGGCGCCACGGAGCCGTGGACCAGCGAGCTCTTCCCCGAGCCGGCGACGCCGGTGATGACGGTGAGCACGCCGAGCGGGATGTCGACGTCGACGCCGCGCAGGTTGTGGGCGTCCGCGCCGCGCACCTCCAGCGCCCCCTTCGGCGCGCGGGTCGACGGCTTCAGCGAGGCCCGGTCGTCGAGGTGGCGGCCGGTGAGCGTGCCGCTGGCGCGCAGCCCCTCGACGGTGCCCTCGAAGACCACCTCGCCGCCCGCGGTGCCGGCGCGGGGACCCAGGTCGACGACGTGGTCGGCGATCGCGATGGTCTCCGGCTTGTGCTCGACGACGAGGACGGTGTTGCCCTTGTCGCGGAGCTGGAGCAGCAGGTCGTTCATCCGTGCGATGTCGTGCGGGTGCAGGCCGATCGTGGGCTCGTCGAAGACGTAGGTGACGTCGGTGAGCGAGGACCCCAGGTGGCGGATCATCTTCGTGCGCTGCGCCTCGCCGCCGGACAGCGTGCCGGAGGGCCGGTCGAGGGAGAGGTAGCCCAGCCCGATCCCGGTGAACGCGTCGAGCAGGTGCTGCAGGCCGGTGAGCAGCGGGGCCACGGACGGCTCGTCCAGCGCCCGCACCCACGCCGCGAGGTCGCTGATCTGCATCGCGCAGAGGTCGGCGATGTTCTGGCCCCTGATCCTCGACGCCAGGGTCTCGCGGGCGAGGCGGGTGCCGCCGCACTCGGGGCAGGTCGTGAAGGTCACCACGCGCTCGACGAAGCGCCGCACGTGCGGCTGCAGCGCCTCGACGTCCTTGGACAGCATCGACTTCTGGACCTTGGGGACCACGCCCTCGTAGGTGAGGTTGACCCCCTCGACCTTGATCTTGGTCGGCTCCTCGTAGAGGAGGGTGTGCATCTCCTTCTTCGTGAACGAGCCGATCGGCTTGTCGAGGTCGAGGCCGACGCCCTGGAAGAGGCGGCCGTACCACCCCTCCATGCTGTAGCCGGGCACCATGAGGCCGCCCTCGTTGAGCGACTTCGACCCGTCGTAGAGGGCCGTGAGGTCGAAGTCGTTGAGCGAGCCCATGCCCTCGCACTTCGGGCACATGCCGCCGAGGCGGGTGAAGGTCGCCTTCTCGGTCTTCGTCCTCGCCCCGCGCTCGACGGTGATCGCGCCGCTCGCGCGCACCGAGGGCAGGTTGAAGGAGTAGGCGTTGGGCGAGCCGAGGTGCGGCTGCCCGAGCCGGCTGAAGAGGATGCGCAGCATCGCGTTGGCGTCGGTCGCGGTGCCGACGGTGGAGCGGGGGTTGGCCCCCATCCGCTCCTGGTCGACGATGATCGCCGTCGTCAGGCCCTCGAGGAGGTCGACCTCCGGCCGGGACAGCGCCGGCATGAAGCCCTGCACGAAGGCGCTGTAGGTCTCGTTGATCATCCGCTGCGACTCCGCCGCGATCGTGCCGAAGACCAGGGAGCTCTTGCCCGAGCCGGAGACCCCGGTGAACACCGTCAGCCGGCGCTTGGGGATCTCGACGGTGACGTCCTTGAGGTTGTTCTCGCGCGCGCCGACCACGCGGATGAGGTCGTGGCTGTCGGCGGGGTGCGCGGCGGCCGGCTGGCCGTCCGTCCTGGGGGCCGGGCTCATCGGGTCTCCTCCTGCTGAGCAGCGGCTCAGCGCAGCTCCTGGATGCGGATCGTGCTGCCCGCGGGGTCGCGGAAGGCGCAGTCCCGGACGCCGTACGGCTGGTCGGTCGGCTCCTGCACGACCTCCGCGCCGCTGGCCTGCACGCGGTCGAAGGTGGCGTCGAGGTCCTTCGTCGCCAGGACGAGGGAGGCGTAGGTGCCCTTGGCCATCATCTCGGCGATGGTGCGGCGCTCGTCGTCGGTGATCCCGGGGTCCGCGGCGGGCGGGTGCAGGACGAGGGACGTGGCGGACGGGTCGGCGGTGCCGAGCGTGAGCCAGCGCATCCCGGCGTAGCCCACGTCGTTGAGGAGCTGGAGGCCCAGCGCGTCGCGGTAGAAGGCCAGGGAGGCCTCCGGGTCCAGGTGGGGGAGGAAGGCGTGGTGGATGGTGATGTCCATGGCGCTCACGCTAGGGACGACCGGCGGGCGCGGGCTTCTCGATCCCTGACCGGTCTGGTGACCTGCTTGGCCACGCACGACGGGATGCCGGCGGCCGCGTCCGCCGCGCGGCGGCGGTAGGTGCTGGGCGGCATCCCGACCAGCTCGGTGAAGCGGGTGCTGAACGTGCCGAGCGACGAGCAGCCGACCGCGAAGCAGACCTCGGTGACGCTGAGGTCGCCGCGGCGCAGCAGGGCCATCGCGCGCTCGATCCGCCGGGTCATGAGGTAGGCGTACGGCGACTCCCCGTAGGCGGCGCGGAACTCGCGGCTGAGGTGCCCGGCGGACAGGTGCACGCCGCGGGCGAGCGCCTCGACGTCGAGCGGCTGCGCGTGCTCGCGGTCGATCCGGTCGCGGACGCGGCGCAGCAGGGCGAGGTCGCGCAGGTGCTGCGCCTCGTCGGGCCTGCTGGTCACCTGCGTGATCGTGCCAGGCCGACCGGCTCCGCGGCACCCCTCAGGCGAGCAGTCCCTCGCCCCACCAGCCGCCGCGGCCCACGCCGGGCGGCACGGCCCAGACGCCGGAGCCGGTGTGGCGCAGGTACTCGCTGAGCGCGTCGTCGTCCGCCAGCGCGCGCTGCACCGACACGAACGCGCGGCGGACGTCGCGCTGGTACGCCAGGAAGAACAGCCCCGCGTCGAGGTGGCCGAGGCCGTCCGCGCCGTCGGTGTAGTTGTAGCCGCGGCGCAGCATCTGCGCCCCGCCGTGGCGCGAGGGGTGGGCCAGGCGCACGTGCGAGGACGCCGGCAGCGCCGCGGGGTCGAGGGCGTCGTGCTCGCGGGTGCCGCCCAGCGGGGCGCCGTCGCCCTTGGTGCGGCCGATGACCTGCTCCTGCTCGCCCAGCGACGTGCGGTCCCACGTCTCGACGTGGATGGCGATGCGCCGCGCCACGAGGTAGGAGCCGCCGGTCATCCACGCCTGGTCGGGGGTGGCGGCGTCGGCGCCGGCGACCCACACGTGCTCGTCGAGGGTGGCGGCGTCGGTGCCCGAGGGGTTGGCGGTGCCGTCCTTGAAGCCGAAGAGGTTGCGCGGGGTCGGGGCGCTGGGGTCGACGGTGGCGGCGCGGCCGTAGCCCAGCTGCGCCCAGCGGACGGCGGCCCGGCCGGAGGCGATGCGGGAGAGGGTGCGAATGGCGTGCACGGCGACCTGGGGGTCGTCGGCGCAGGCCTGCACGGCCAGGTCGCCCCCGCAGCGCGCCGGGTCCAGGGCGTCGCCGCGGAACGCCGGCAGGTCGACGAGGGCCTCCGGGCGGCGTCCGGCCAGCCCGTAGCGGTCGTCGAACAGCGACGGGCCGAAGCCGACGGTGAGGGTCAGGCGCGCAGCGGGCAGCCCCAAGGCCTCGCCGGTGTCCGCCGGTGGCGCCAGCGGCGAGCCGTCGGTGGCCCCGCCCTCGCCGACCGGCCGCCCCGCCACGAGGTCGCGGGCCGCCGCGGTCCAGTCGCGCAGCAGCCCGGCGAGCTCGGCGCGGTCGGCGGCCAGGACGTCGTAGGCGGCGAAGTGCAGGTGCGCCTGGACGTCGGTGGCGATCCCGGCCTGGTGCTCGCCCTCGAAGGGGACGGCGTCCTGCGCGCCGCCGTCGGAGCGCTCGGAGGCGACCGCGGTGCCCGCGGCGGCCAGCCCGGCGCCGACGGCCCCGGCGCCGAGCGCCGTGAACAGGCCCCGGCGGGTGACGGAGGGCACGCCGCTCACGCCCCGCCGGCGGCGGCGCCGAGGCGGGACAGCGGCTCGGACAGCGCGTCGACGGCCCGGGCGAGGTCGCGGCGGCCGTCCTCGCCCACGGTGTCGTAGGAGACGAAGCCCGTGCCGGAGCGGTAGGGGTCCAGGGCGGCCTGGACCGCGGCGAACTCGGCGTCCAGGCTGGCCACGAGGTCGGGGTCGGAGGTCGTCACGAGCGGGCGCAGGGCGTCGAGCGCCGCGCGGGCGCCGTCGACGTTGGCCTGGAAGTCGACGAGGTCGGTGTGGCTGAACGCCTCCTCCTCGCCGGTGATCTTGCCGGTGGCGACCTCGTCGAGGAGCTCCTTGGCGCCGTTGCCGATCGACGTGGGGGTCAGCGCGGCGTTGGGCACGCGCTGGGCGAGCTCGCCCACGTCGAGCAGGAGCTGGTCGGCCACGGGGACCACCGCCGCGAGGTCCTCGCCGGTCCACAGCGCCTTCTCGAGGCGGTGCCAGCCGGTGAACTCCTCGCCCTCGGCGAGGTCGGCCTCGCGGGCGTCCGTCCGCGGGTCCAGGTCGCCGAAGCTCTCCGCCACCGGCTCGACCGTCTCCCACGGCGTGCGCGAGGGGGCGTACAGCGCCTGGGCGCCGGCCCGGTCGCCGGCCGCGACGGCGTCGCGCAGCTGCTGCACCAGCGGCACCGTGGCGTCCGCCTGGGACTGGACGAAGGCGCGGTAGCCGTCGACGGCGGCCTGCTCGGCGGGGGTGAGCGGGGATCCCTCGCCGGTGACGCTGATCGCCTGCCGGATGCCGTCGCCGACCATGCCGGGCTTGCACGCCACCTCGTAGTCGCCCGCGGTGAGGTCGACCGTCAGCTCGTAGGAGGTGCCCGGCCCGATGTTCTCCTTCTCGGTGACGATGCGCTCGCCCGCGTAGACGTAGACCTCGGTGACCTGGCTGCCGCCGTTGGTGATGGCGAACGTCGTGAGGCCGTTCGTCAGGTCGGTGCGGGCCACCTCGCACGCCTCGTCGGTGGCCGTGACGGCCACCGCGCCGTCGTCGGAGGCGCCGGACCCGGCCGAGGGCTCGGTGGACTCCACCAGCGACCCGCAGCCGGTCAGCGCGAGGGCGGGCAGGAGCAGGAGCGGGGCGAGGGCGCGCGTGCGCACAGGGGGTCTCCGGGACGTTCGGCGGGGCGGGTCAGGAGGCGATGCGCTCGGCCGCGGCCGGCGCGGGCGCCAGCCGGGACACGCTCGCCGCGGGGCGCTGCGCCCGCGGGCTGCGGCGCAGGTAGAGCGCCATCACCGGCACGACGTACGCCGTCCAGGCGAGCGCCTGCAGCCACGTCGTGGCGGGGGAGAAGTTGAGGACGCCCTTGAGCAGCGTCCCGTACCAGCTGCCCGGGGGGACCTGGGCGCTGACGTCGAAGGCCAGGGCGCCCAGACCGGGCAGCGCGCCGGCCTCCTGGAGGTCGTGGACGCCGTAGGCGAGCACGCCGGCGGCGACGACGACCAGGGCGGCGCCGGTCCAGGTGAAGAAGCGGCGCAGGTCGATCCGGACCGCCTGGCGGTACAGCGCCCAGCCCAGGAGCACGGCCAGGCCCAGGCCCAGCACGACGCCGACCAGGGGCTCCCAGGTCTGCCCGGTGGCGCGCACGGCGGCCGAGACGAACACCGTGGTCTCCAGCCCCTCGCGGCCGACGGCGAGGAAGGCGGTGGTGGCCACCGCGGCCCCGCCGAGCTCCACCGCGGTGCGCATCCGCGCCTGGAGGTCGCCGGCCAGGGAGCGCCCGGCCCGCTTCATCCAGAACACCATCCAGGTGACGAAGGCCACCGCCACGAGCGACAGGACCCCGCCCAGGAGCTCCTGGGCCTGGAAGGTGAGCTGCGTGGCCGCCAGCGCGAACGCGGAGCCGGCGGCGACGCACACGAGCACCGCGGCGCTCACGCCCCAGCGCACGGCGGCCAGCGCGTCGCGGCGGCCCGTCTTGACGAGGAAGGCGACGAGGATGGAGACGACGACGGTCGCCTCCAGGCCCTCGCGCAGGCCGATCAGCAGGTTGGCGATCACGCGACGATCCTCGGTCCCCTCGCACGGCGCCGACGGTGCCGGCGGTGAGGGCAGGCTAACCTGCTCCAGCGACCGAGTTCGGTCAAGGGCTGGTCAAGGCTGCGTGACGTGCGCCACGAGCGCCTCGGCGAGGGGGCCGGAGACGAGCTCCCGCTGCCACGGGCGCGCCCCGGAGCGGGCCAGCACCTGCGCCACGACGTCGGGGTCCGCAGCCGCGGGGGGCTCCCAGCACAGGCGGCGGACGGCGTCGGGCGAGACGAGGTTCTCCACCGGCAGCGCGTGCTCCTCGGCCAGCGCGGCCAGGGCCGCCCGGGCGCGGGCGAGCCGCTCGGCGGCCTCGGGGTCCTTGTCCTTCCACGCCCGCGGCGGCGGCGGGCCGTCGCCGTGCAGGGCGTGGGGCGGCAGCTCCGCCTCGGGCAGGGCCCGGGCCCGGTCGAGCGCGGACAGCCACCGGTCGGCCTGGCGCCGGTTGGCCGGGCCGGAGAAGACCGGCAGCGCGGCCAGCTCGGCGGCCGTGGTCGGCATGGCCTGCGCCGCGGACACGATGGCGCGGTCGGGCAGGATCCGGCCCGGGGAGGTGTCCCGGCGACGGGCCAGCTCGTCGCGGGCCAGCCACAGCTCGCGCGCGGCGGCCAGCGAGCGGCGCCCGCGCAGGGCGTGCAGGCCGGAGATGCGGCGCCAGGGGTCGGTGCGGGGCGCGGGCGGCGGGGCGTCGCGCACGGCGGCGAACTCCTGGCGGGCCCACTCCAGCTTCCCCTGGCGGTCCAGCTCCTCGGCGAGGGCGTCGCGGAGGTCGACCAGCACCTCGACGTCCAGCGCCGCGTAGACCAGCCACGGCTCCGGCAGCGGTCGGGTCGACCAGTCCACCGCCGAGTGCTCCTTGGCCAGGCGCAGGCCGAGCAGCCGCTCGACGACGGCGGCGAGGCCGACCCGCTCGAAGCCGGCCAGCCGCGCCCCGAGCTCGGTGTCGAACAGCTCCCCGCCCGGGCGCAGGGACACCCCGGCCAGGCAGGGCAGGTCCTGCGAGGCGGCGTGCAGCACCCACTCGGCGTCGCCGAGCGCGGCGGCCACCGGCGACAGGTCGGGCACCGCAGCGGGGTCGATGAGGACCGTCCCGGCGCCCTCGCGGCGCAGCTGCACGAGGTAGGCGTCCTGCCCGTAGCGGTAGCCCGAGGCGCGCTCGGCGTCCACCGCCACCGGCCCGGAGCCCGCCGCGAGGGCGGCGGCGGCGCGCTCCAGCGCCTCGGGCGTGGCGACCAGGGCCGGCAGGCCGTCGCGGGGCGCGGCCAGCAGCGGCGCCTCGGGGGCCTGCGCCGCCTCGGGTGCCTGGGCCTCCTCGGCAGCCGCCGGCTCGCTCGTGCTGGTCACCCCGGCACCGTAGACGACTCGGGCGCGCTCAGGAGATGACGCCGGCCCGCAGGGAGATGAGCACCATCTCCGCGCGGTCGCCCGTGCCCAGCTTGCGGGCGATGCGCGCCAGGTGGCTCTTGACCGTCAGCGCCGACAGGCCCAGGGCCTCGCCGACGTCGCGGTTGGAGCGGCCCTCCGCGACGAGCTGGAGCACCTCCACCTCGCGGGCGGACAGCGCCTGCAGCCCCTCGGGCGCCGAGGGCAGCGCCGGAGCGGTGGACCCTCCGGCCGTCGTGGTCAGGAAGCAGCGCACCCCGGTGCTGAGCGCGGCGCGCGTCGTCCACGGGTCGTCGGTGGTCGAGACCACCACGGCCCGCGACCAGCCCGCGGCGCGCAGGTCGCGCACCAGGGCCACGCCGGCGCCGTCCTGCAGCCCGGCCTCGACGACGCACAGGTCACCGACGTGGGCGGCGGCCGCACGGCGGGCCTCGACCACGGTCGTCGCGGCGACCACCTCGCTCGCACCCAGCGCGCGCAGCACGCGCACCGCGACCTCCCGGGCGGCCAGGTCCTGCACGGCCACCAGGGCGATGCTGCGCCGTCCGCGCGGCGCGACACCGGCGACGGCCGGCGTCCTCTCCACGACCGTGGTCATGGCTCTCCCTCCTCCGCAGCGCCCGGCTGGGTGCTGCCTGGAGGGTCCATCGGACGGCGCAGGGGTGGTCTTGACCCGAACGGTGGAAATCGCCCGCCCAGATCAGGCGCGGGCCGGGCGCTGGTCGGTGGCGGGCGCTCAGGGCAGGCGGCGCGGGAAGGACAGGACGCCGTCGGGCAGGGGCGGCAGGCCGGCCGCGGTGCACAGGAGGTCGGCCCAGGCCTGCAGAGACGCGGCGACGTCGTCCTCGTCGGGCGTCCACGACCCGCGCACCTCCACCTCCACGGTGGCGGGGCGGTCGGCCATCGTGCCGAAGCTCTCCGAGACCACCCGGGTCACCGAGCCGCTCAGGCCCGCCGGGGCCACGCCGCGACCGGCGAGGGACTCCTCCAGCCAGGCCCAGCCCACCCGGCCCAGCAGCGGGTCGGTGGCCACCTCGTGGTCGAGGGCGGCGCGGGTGAGGGTCACCACGCGGGAGGTGCCCTCCCAGCCGTCCTGGCCCTGGGGGTCGTGCAGCAGCACGAAGCGGCCGGAGGCCAGCTCCTCGTCGTCGCGGCTGACCACGTCGGCGGCCAGCGCCAGCGCCCAGGGGGCGAGCTTGCGCGGGGCGGGGACCTCCTCCAGCAGCACCTCCGAGCGCAGCTGGAGCGCGCGGATCTCGCGCACCGCGCGCTGGAAGACCTCGGGTGAGTCCTCGGGGACCCCGGACACCGCCATGCCCTGAGTCTGGCCCACCACCGGGCCTCACCGCCCCGGGGCGCGCCTGGAGGCATGGGGGACGATGGGGGGCGTGCCGCACCCCGACCCCGCCGCCCCGCCGTCCGAGTCCGCCCTGGTGCGCGCCTGCCGCCGCCAGAGCGTGCCGCACACCCCGGTGTGGTTCATGCGCCAGGCCGGGCGCTCGCTGCCCGAGTACCGGGCCGTGCGCAGGGGCGTGGCGATGCTCGAGGCGTGCCGCACGCCGGAGCTGGTCACCGAGATCACCCTGCAGCCGGTGCGGCGCTACGGCGTGGACGCCGCGATCCTCTACTCCGACATCGTCGTCCCCCTGCAGTCCGCCGGCGTCGACCTCGACATCGTGCCCGGCGTCGGCCCGGTCGTCGCGAAGCCGGTGCGCACCGCCGCCGACGTCGACGCCCTGCCCGAGCTCGACCCGGCGCAGGTCGAGCCGGTCGCCCGGGCGGTGCGGATGCTCGTCGCCGAGCTCGGGCCCACGCCGCTCATCGGGTTCGCCGGCGCGCCGTTCACCCTGGCCAGCTACCTCGTCGAGGGCGGCCCGAGCAAGAACCACGAGCGCACCAAGGCCCTCATGCACGGCGACCCGGGCCTGTGGGCCGCGCTCGTGGAGAAGCTGACCGCGATCACCACGACCTTCCTGCGCGTGCAGGTGCAGGCCGGCGCCAGCGCCCTGCAGCTCTTCGACTCCTGGGCCGGGTTCCTCTCGCTGGCCGACTACCTGCGCTTCGTCCAGCCCGCCTCGCGCGCGGTCCTGTCGGGGGTGGCCGACCTCGGCGTGCCGCGGATCCACTTCGGCGTCGGCACCGGCGAGCTGCTCGGGGCGATGGGCGAGGCCGGCGCGGACGTCGTCGGCGTCGACTACCGCGTCGACCTCGCCGAGGCCAGCCGCCGGGTGGGCCCGCAGCGCGCCGTGCAGGGCAACCTCGACCCGGCCCTGCTCTTCGCGCCGTGGCCGGCGGTGGAGGCCGCGGTGCGGGCGGTCCTGGCCAGCGGCGCGAGCGCCCCGGGCCACGTGTTCAACCTCGGCCACGGCGTGCTGCCCGAGACCGACCCCGACGTCCTGCACCGGGTGACCGACCTCGTGCACGAGGTCAGCGCCCGATGAGCGCCCGGTGAGCCCGCGCGTCGTCGTGGTCGGTGGCGGGATCGCGGGCCTCACCGCGGCCTGGCGCCTGGCCACCGCCTCCGCCACCACCTCCGGGCCGCCGGCGCAGGTGCTGCTGCTCGAGGCGACCGGGCGCACCGGCGGCCCGCTGCAGCGCGAGGAGCTCGCCGAGGGCCTGCGGGTCGACGTCGGCGCCGAGTCGCTGCTGGCGCGGCGCACCGAGGCGGTGGGGCTGGCCGCCGAGGTCGGGCTCAGCGGCGACCTCGTGCCACCGGCCACCACCCGCGCCGCCGTCGCCTCGCGCGGCGCGCTGCACCCGATGCCGCGCGGCACCGTGATGGGCGTGCCCGGTGACCCCGCGGCGCTCGCCGGCCTGCTCACCGCCGAGGAGGTCGAGCGCGCCCTCGACGAGCGGGTCAGCGCTCCGGTGGCCGGCGACGTGGCCGTGGCCGCCTGGGTCGCCGAGCGGCTCGGCCCCGCCGTCGTGGACCGCCTCGTCGAGCCGCTGCTCGGCGGCGTGTACGCCGGCTCCTCGGCCGCGCTGTCGCTGCGGGCCACGGTCCCGGCCCTGTGGCCGGCGGCGCGCGACGGCTCCTCGGTGCTGGCAGCGGTGCGCGAGCAGGCGTCGCGCGCCGGAGCGGCGCAGGGCGCCGGCACCGCCGCCGGGGGAGCCGTCTTCGCCGGCGTGCGCGGCGGGGTCGCCCGCCTGGCCGAGTCGCTGACCGCCGCGCTGCCCCGGGTCGGCGTCGCGGTGCGCCTCGGGGCCGCGGTGCAGTCGCTGTCGGCGGCGCCGGGCGCCGGCTGGCGCCTGCGGCT
>NZ_JBZYWI010000060.1:0-18224 GCF_058932755.1 Quadrisphaera sp. DVD1 | reverse complement strand
CGCGGCCCCACGCTCGACGACCTGCTGCGGGCGGCCGAGCGGGCCGACGAGGCGGGGGCCGCACCGGAGCCCGACCCCGCCCCCGCGCCGGCGCCCGACGAGGCGGTGCAGCCCGCGCAGCCGGGGGCGCCCGCGCCTCCGCGGCCGGCGTCGGGCAGCACCCGCGCCAGCGGGCCCAGCCGGTTCGGCCGCCCGGGACGGCCGCTCAGCCGCTCCAGCGGCTTCTACCTCGGCTTCACCGGGGCGCTGGGCGTCTTCACCGCCTGGGCCCTGGTCGGGCTGCTGGGCGAGCTGTCCGGGGTGCTGACCCTGGTCGCGGTGTCGATGTTCCTGGCGCTGGGCCTGGACCCGCTGGTCCGCTGGCTGCAGCGGCGCTCCCTGCCCCGACCGCTGGCGATCCTCCTGGTCTTCGTCGGTCTCGTGGCCGCGTGCGTGGGCCTGTTCTCCGCGGTCGTGCCGCCGGTGGTCACCCAGCTCACCGAGCTGGGGGCGCAGACCCCGGCCTACGTGCAGGACGTCGCCGAGCGGATCCAGGACAACGAGCGGCTGGCGGCCCTGGACCGGGAGTACCGGATCACCGACCGGGTGGAGGCGGAGCTGCAGGCCCGGGTCGCCAGCGGGCAGACGCTGACCACCGTCTTCGGCGGCCTCTACGGGGCGGGGCGGGCGGTGGCCTCGGGGCTGGCCAGCGTGCTGACCGTGCTCGCCCTGACCCTGTACTTCCTGGCCTCGCTGAGGTCCATCACGGGCACGGTGTACCGCCTCGTCCCGCGCTCGCGGCGCCAGCGGGTCGCGCTGCTCGGCGACGAGGTGATCCGCCGCATCGGCGGCTACGTCATGGGGCAGACGGGCATCGCGGCGATCAACGCCCTGCTGACCTTCGTGCTGCTGTCCGTCGTGGGGATCCCCTACCCGGCGGCGCTGGCCGTGGTGGTCGGCGTCCTGGGGCTGGTCCCCCTGGTCGGGGCCACCCTGGGGGCCGTCGTCGTGGTCGTCGTGGCCCTGTTCAGCTCGGTGACCGACGCGGTGGTGGTGGGCGTGTGGTTCATCGCCTACCAGCAGTTCGAGAACTACGTCATCGCCCCGCGGGTGATGGCGCGGACCGTCTCGGTGCCCGGTGCCCTGGCCCTCGTCGCGGCGCTGGCCGGAGGCAGCCTGCTCGGCGTCCTGGGAGCCCTGGTGGCGATCCCGCTGGCCGCCGGCGTCCTGCTCGTGGTCCAGGAGGTGCTCATGCCCCGCCAGGACCGCAGCTGAGCCGCGGCACCCGCGCCGGGTGGTCAGCGCGCCTGGTGGTCAGCGCGCCAGGTGGTCAGCGCGCCAGGTGGTCAGCGCGCCAGGTCGTCGGCGACCTCGTAGGGGCCCACCCAGGTGCGCGGCAGCGGCGAGGCCTCGGGCACGACCCGCGCCACCACCTCGTCGAGCACGCGCCGCACCGACGGCTCGCCCACCCACAGGTGCTTGGCGCCGTCGACGCCGACGACCTCGGCCTGGCGGATCGCGGCGAACCGCTCGCGGGCGGCGTCCGGGCGCAGGAAGTCGTCGAGCTCGGGCACGAGGGCCAGCACCGGCTTGCCGGACGCCGACCAGCGGGCGAGGTCCTCCTCCGTCGACCAGCGCAGCGGCGGGGAGAGCAGCAGCGCTCCCTCCACGCCCGGGTCCAGCCCGTGCACCAGCGCGAGGTCGGTGCCGAAGGACCAGCCGAGCAGCCAGCGGCGCGGCAGGTCGCGGAACTCGGCCAGCTCGATCGCGGCCGCGACGTCGAGGCGCTCGGCGCCCCCGGCGTCGAACGAGCCCCCGCTCGTGCCGCGCGCGCTCGAGGTGCCGCGGGTGTTGAAGCGCAGGACGGCGATCCCGGCCAGCGCGGGCAGCCGCCGGGCGGCCTTGCGCAGCACGTGGCTGTCCATCGACCCGCCCTCGGTGGGCAGCGGGTGCAGGCAGACGAGGGTGGCGACCGGGTCGCGGTCGGCCGGCAGCGCCAGCTCCCCGACGAGCCGGACGCCGTCCGCGGTGAGCAGCTCGACGTCCTCCCGGCGGGCGGGCAGGACGGTGCTGGCGCGGACCTCGACCGGGTCCGAGGGGTCGGCGACGGGGCTCATCGCTGGCGAGCGTAGTGGCGCTCAGGTGGGGCGACGCCGACCGCGGGCCTGCCAGCACGAGCGGTGCCAGTGCCGGCGGGCCCCGAGGGCGCTCTGCGGCCCCAGGAGGTCGTCACCGGGCCAGGCCACCACGTGCGGCGTGCCCGCAGGGATCTCCTGGTCGCAGCCGGGGCACCGGTAGGCCTTGGTGGCCGCGGCGCCGCTGACCGAGCGCACGTGCCACTCGCCGTCGCTGCCGCGCTCGTAGCCGTGGTTCGCGAACCCCCGCAGCGGCAGCGGCTCGTCGGCGGGCGGGGGCGCGGCTCCGCGGCGGGGGCGGGGGCGGTTGGAGCGCGGCACACCACCAGTGTGACCGGTGGGTAGCCTCCACCCCCGTGCGCGTCGTCATCGCCCGGTGCTCGGTGGACTACGAGGGTCGTCTCTCGGCCCACCTCCCCCTGGCCACCCGCCTGCTCCTCGTCAAGGCCGACGGGAGCGTGCTGGTGCACTCCGACGGTGGCTCGTACAAGCCCCTGAACTGGATGAGCCCGCCGGCGTCCCTGTCGATCGCCCCGGCCGAGGGCGAGCGGGCGGCGCAGGGTGCGCAGGAGGTGTGGACGGTCCGCTCGGGCAAGACCGACGACTCCCTCGTGGTCTCGGTGCACGAGGTGCTGCACGACTCCAGCCACGACCTGGGCGTCGACCCGGGGCTGGTCAAGGACGGCGTGGAGGCGCACCTGCAGCGCCTGCTGGCCGAGCAGGTCGAGCTGCTCGGCCCCGGTCACGTGCTGGTGCGCCGGGAGTACCCGACGGCGATCGGGCCCGTGGACCTCCTCGTCAAGGCGCCCGGCGGAGGCACGGTGGCCGTCGAGATCAAGCGCCGCGGCGAGATCGACGGCGTCGAGCAGCTGACCCGCTACCTCGAGCTGCTCAACCGCGACCCGCTCATCGCCCCGGTCAGCGGCGTCTTCGCCGCCCAGGAGATCAAGCCGCAGGCGCGGGTGCTCGCCACCGACCGCGGCATCCGCTGCGTGCTGCTCGACTACGACACCCTGCGCGGCGTCGACGACCCCAGCGCCCGGCTCTTCTGAGCGGCTCGCACCCCGGTCGGCCGGTGCTCGGTCGGCCGGTGCTCGGTCAGCCGGTCAGCCGGTCGACGTAGCACCACCGCCATGCCTCCCCCGGCTCCGCGCTGCGCATCACCGCGTGGGCGCTGGCGCGGAAGTGCCCGGTGGCGTGGGTGCGCGGGGAGGAGTCGCAGCACCCGACGTACCCGCAGGTCAGGCACCGGCGCAGCGCCGCCCAGTCCGAGCGGCCCTCGGCCAGGCAGCCCTCGCAGCCGGCCGGCCGCTCGGTGTCGTAGGCGCCGCCGGCGTGCAGCCCCCGGACGCCGCCGGGTGCGTCCCGCAGGTGCGAGCAGAGCGGGTCGCCGTCGACGACGAGCGGGGTCGCGCGGCGCGGCTGCGGCCCGCCCGGGGCGACGCCGGCGAGCCGGTCCAGGAGGGACTCCTCGACGTCGATGACGGCCTGCACCTGGCGCAGCACGTCGTCGGGCACGTCGTGCGCGTCGCGCAGGTCCAGGAGCACCCGTCGCTCGGCCGCGAGCATCTCCAGCCGCAGCCGCTCGTAGGCGACGGTGGGGGGCTCCGAGCCGGAGCCGGTGCCCGCCGCCGCACCGATGCGCTCCCAGACGGCGTCCGCGCGGCGCTGCGAGCGGTCGCGCAGGCGGTCGGCCACCTCCGGCGGCACCTCGGGAGTGAGCAGCTGCTCCAGCCGGTCCAGCCCCGCCTCGTGGGCCTGCTGGAGCACCCTCGCCTCGAGGAGCGCGTCCTGGGCGGCGTCCTGGCGCGGCAGCGGGAGCCGGCGCACGAGCAGCGGCAGGGTGGCGCCCTGGCCGAGCAGGGTTCCGGCCACGACGACGAACGCGGCGAGCACGAGCACCTCGCGGGACGGCGTGTCGTCGGGCAGCGCGAAGACCGCGGCCAGCGTCACCACCCCGCGCATGCCCGCCCACGAGATCACCGCCAGCGCCGGGGCGGTCGGCGCCTGGGCCCCCGGGCGGACCTCTCGGGCGAGCAGGATGCCCAGGCGCGCCGTGGTGAAGACCCACAGCGGGCGCACCAGCACGGTGGTCGCCAGCACCGCTGCGCACACCACGACGACCCGGCCGACGCCGACCTCGCTGCGGGCCACCGCCCTCAGGACGTCGTCGAGCTGGAGGCCGATGAGGAGGAACACGGAGTTCTCGAGGAGGAACTGGACCGTGCGCCAGTTGGTCCGCTCGCTGATCCGCGACGCCGCCGACTGCTGCAGCGGGGCCTGGTGCCCGAGGACGAGGCCGGTCACCACGACGGCGAGGACGCCGGAGGCCCCGACGTGCTCGGCCGGCAGGTAGGCCAGGAACGGGGCGAGGAAGGAGATCGTCGTGTCGAGCACGGGGTCGGTCACCCGCGAGCGCACGCGCCCGAGCACCCAGGCCACCGCGAGCCCCACGACGAGGCCGCCGCCGGCCGAGAGGAGGAACGTGCCGCCGACGGACCAGCCGGTGAGGCTGCCCGTCCCGGCCAGCACCGCGAGCGCCGTGCGCAGGCAGACCAGCGCGGTCGCGTCGTTGACGAGGCTCTCGCCCTCCAGGACGGTGACGATCGCCCGCGGCATCCCCACGCGCCGGGCCACGGCGGTCGCGGCGACGGCGTCCGGCGGGGCCACGACCGCACCCAGGGCGAACGCGGCAGCAGCCGGCACCGGCAGCAGCCACAGGACGACGAGGCCCACGGCCGCCGTCGTCACGAGCACGAGGCCGACCGACAGCAGCCCGATCGCCCTGCGGTTGGCGCTGAAGTCCTGCAGCGACGTGCGGATCGCCGTGGCGTAGAGCAGCGGCGGCAGCAGCCCCACGAGCACGACGTCGGGCTCGAGGGCCACCGTCGGGAAGAACGGCACCACCGAGGCCACGGTGCCGACGACCACGAGCAGCAGCGGAGCGGGGAGGCCGAAGCGGCGCGCCGCGCCAGCGACCGCAGCGGTGGTCACCGCGACGATGACGAGCAGGGTCGCGGTGGCGGTCACGTCCATCGCCCCCGATCGTCGCAGCGGACCGCCGCGCCGACCAGCGGGGTGCCCGCCGGGCGGGCGCCGGGGTCAGACCAGGGCGGCGGAGCGCTCGCGCACGGTGAGCACCCGGTGCAGCCGGCTGCGCAGCAGGGCGCGGGTGACGACCGGGGGCACGGCGGTGAGCACGAGGCGACGGCCGCTGGCCGCCGCGAGCCGGTGCGTCGACAGCAGCAGCGCCAGGCCCGCGGTGTCGCAGCCCTGCACCGACCGCAGGTCGAGCACGAGCTCGCCGCCGCCGTCGCGGACCCCGGCGTGCAGCGCCTCGCGGACCGCCGCCACGGTCCGCAGCGACAGGCGCCCGTCCAGGGCGAGCAGCTCTCCGGGCACGACCGCCACCACGTCCACGACGCCTCCTGCTCCCGCACCACTCCGGTGCTCCTGAGGTAGACGATACTCCTGTGACTCATGTGACGTGTGTGATTGACCCCGCGTGGCGCGGCCGTGTCCTCCGCCACACGGGCGCGCGCCCGGCCCGTCCTCGCTTGTCCGGGGGTCCGCCGAGGGCGACCATGGCGCCATGGGCCTGCGCGCCGCGGCATCGGCGGCGGCATCGGACGCGGCATCGGGGCTGGCGTCCGACGCCGCGTCCGACGCCGCCTCCAGCGCCGCCTTCGACCTCGTCGCGGCGCCCGTGATCGCCTTCGGGCTCGTCGGCGTCCTCGTCCTGCTCCTGCGCTGGACGTTCGGCCACGGCCGCTCGCTCGTGGAGCAGCGGCCCCGTCGCGGCTCCCCGCAGGAGTACGGCCTGCTCGTGGTGGCCAGCGAGCCGTCGACGTTCATCGAGGCCGAGGCGCAGCGGCGGCTGCTGCTGGACGCCGGCGTGCGCGCCACCCTGGCCCCCACCACGGACGGCCCGCGGGTGCTCGTCTTCCCCGACGACGAGGGAGTGGCCCGGGCGCTGCTGCGCTGAGGGGGCCCGCTCGGGCGGTCAGCCCTGCACGGGCAGGGCGGGCGCGGCGACGGCGACGCGCTCCACGACCGCTCCGAGCGCCTGCAGCTGCGGGACGAAGCCGTCGTAGCCGCGGTCGATGTGCTGCACGCCGCTGACCTCGGTGGTGCCGTCGGCGACCAGGCCCGCGACGACCAGCGCGGCGCCCGCGCGGATGTCGCTGGCCTGCACCGGCGCGCCGGACAGGCCGCGCTGCCCCCGCACGAGGACGTGGTGGCCCTCCACCCGCACGTCGGCGCCGAGCCGGGCGATCTCGGGCACGAAGCGGAACCGGGACTCGAAGAGGTTCTCGGTGATCACCGCGGACCCCTCGGCCACCGCGCCCAGGACGAGGGCGAACGGCTGCAGGTCCGTGGGGAAGCCGGGGTAGGGCAGCGTCGCGATGTCGACCGCCCGCGGCCGCGCGGGGCCCCGCACGCGCATGCCGGCGTCGGTCGTGGTCACCTCGGCGCCGGCGGCCACCAGCTTCTCGACGACCATGGCGAGGTGCTCCGGGCGCCCGCCGCGCACGTGCACGTCACCGCCGGTGACGGCGGCCGCGTAGGCCCAGGTGCCCGCGACGATGCGGTCGGGCACCACCCGGTGCTCCACCGGCTGCAGCCTCGGGACGCCGTGCACGACGAGCCGCGAGGAGCCCTCGCCCTCGATCCGGGCGCCCATCGCGGTGAGCATCCGGGTCAGGTCGATGATCTCGGGCTCGCGGGCCACGTTCTCCAGGACCGTCGTCCCCCGCGCCAGGACGGCGGCCATGAGGAGGTTCTCCGTGGCCCCGACGGAGGGGAAGGCCAGCGTCACCGGCGCGCCGGTCAGGCCACCGGGAGCGCGCGCGAGGAGGTAGCCGTGCTCGACCACCACCTCGGCGCCGAGGTGGCGCAGGCCCTCCGCGTGGAGGTCCAGGCCCCGCGAGCCGATCGCGTCGCCGCCGGGCAGCGCGACGTCGGCCTCGCCGACCCGGGCCAGCAGCGGGCCGAGCACGCTGATCGAGGCGCGCATCGCCCGCACGAGCTCGTAGTCGGCGCGGTGACCGACCTGCTCGGGGACGTCGATGGTCACGTGCCGCCCGGCCGCGGAGTGGTCCACGCGGCAGCCGAGCCGCCGCAGCAGCTCGGCCATGATGGCGACGTCGAGGATGTCCGGGACGTCGTGCAGGGTCGTCTCGCCCGGCGCGAGCAGCGCGGCCGCCATGAGCTTGAGCGCGCTGTTCTTGGCCCCGGGGACGACGACCTCGCCCTGCAGGCGCACTCCACCGGTGACGCGGATGACGTCCATCTCAGGCCCTCCCGCTCACGTGACCGAGGACTGGGGCCCGGGCGGCCGCGCCTCGAGCCAGGACGCGAACCCGGTGTAGGCCTCGGAGCTCATCGCCAGGTCGAGCACGTCGCCGCGGTGCTCGCAGCGCACCCGCACGGCCTCGGGCACCGTGCCCACGGCGGCGTCGAGGGCCTGGGGCCAGCGGCGCTCGAGCACGGAGAGGTCGTCGCGCTCCCAGGTCGCGAAGGGCCGCGGCGACAGGGAGAGCAGCTTCCACCACTCCACCTGGCAGCGCGCGTAGCGGGCCACCCCCGAGGACCAGGGGCGGCCCGCGACGCTGACCGAGCAGTCGAAGGAGCCGACCAGGCGCGCCAGGGAGCGCCGGCGCGCCACGAGCACCGCCGAGGCGAGGAGCAGCACGAGGAGGACCGCGGCCAGACCGGCCGCGGCCACCTCGAGGAGGAGGGGCGCGTTCAGCGCCCCGACCCGCCCTCCGCCGCGCCCGACGAGGCGCGGCCCCGGCCGCCGTCGGCGACGGAGACGCGCTCCGCGACGACGAGCACGGTGTCGTTCTCGACGGAGAGGAAGCCGCCGTCGACGGTGGCGCTCACGCCGGCCCCCTGCTCGGCGTCCACCCGCACCTCGCCGGCCCCGAGCACGGCCAGCGTCGGCGCGTGCCCGGTGAGGATCCCGATCTCACCCTCGAGGGTGCGGGCGACGACCATGGAGGCCTCGCCGGACCAGACCTGCCGCTCCGCGGAGACGACCTGGACCTTGAGGGTCACTCGCCGGTCTCCTTCTGGATCTGCGCCCACTTGCGCTCGACGTCCTCGATGCCGCCGACGTTGAAGAACGCCTGCTCGGCCACGTGGTCGAAGTCGCCGTCCGCGATCGCCTTGAAGGACTGGATCGTGTCCTGCAGCGGCACCGTGGAGCCCTCCACGCCCGTGAACTTCTCGGCCATGTAGGTGTTCTGGGACAGGAACTGCTGGATCCGGCGGGCGCGGTTGACGACGACCTTGTCCTCCTCGGACAGCTCGTCGACGCCGAGGATCGCGATGATGTCCTGCAGCTCCTTGTTGCGCTGGAGGATCTGCTTGACCCGGGTCGCGGTCTCGTAGTGCGCCTGGCCCAGGTACCGCGGGTCGAGGATCCGCGAGGTGGACGCCAGCGGGTCCACCGCCGGGTACAGGCCTCGGGAGGCGATCTCGCGGGAGAGCTCGGTGGTCGCGTCCAGGTGGGCGAACGTCGTCGCCGGCGCCGGGTCGGTGTAGTCGTCGGCCGGCACGTAGATCGCCTGGAGCGAGGTGATCGAGTGGCCGCGGGTGGAGGTGATCCGCTCCTGGAGCACGCCCATCTCGTCGGCCAGGTTGGGCTGGTAGCCCACGGCCGACGGCATGCGGCCCAGCAGGGTCGAGACCTCGGAGCCGGCCTGGGTGAAGCGGAAGATGTTGTCGATGAAGAGCAGCACGTCCCGCTGGGCGACGTCGCGGAAGTACTCCGCCATCGTCAGCGCGCTCAGGGCCACCCGCAGCCGGGTGCCCGGCGGCTCGTCCATCTGGCCGAACACGAGGGCGGTCTTGTCGAAGACGCCGGCCTCGGCCATCTCGGCGATGAGGTCGTTGCCCTCGCGGGTGCGCTCCCCCACGCCGGCGAAGACCGACACGCCGCCGTGGTTCTGCGCGACGCGCTGGATCATCTCCTGGATCAGCACGGTCTTCCCCACGCCGGCGCCGCCGAACAGGCCGATCTTGCCGCCCTGGACGTACGGGGTGAGCAGGTCGATGACCTTGATGCCGGTCTCGAACATCGTGGTCTTCGACTCGAGCTGGTCGAAGGCGGGCGCCTTGCGGTGGATGCCCCAGCGCTCGGTGATCTCCAGCGTCTCGCCCTCGTCGAGGTCGAGCGGCTGGCCGAGGGCGTTGAAGACGTGCCCGAGGGTGACGTCGCCGACCGGGACGCTGATCGGGCCGCCGGTGTCCTGGACCTCCATGCCGCGGACCAGGCCGTCGGTCGGGCGCAGGGCGATCGTGCGGACGACGTTGTCGCCGATGTGCTGGGCGACCTCGAGGGTGAGCACCGTCTCCTGCCCCTGCAGGGCGAAGGTGATCTCGAGGGCGTTGTAGATCTCGGGCATCGAGTCGGAGGCGAACTCGACGTCGACGACCGGGCCGGTGACCCGGATGATCCGCCCGGTCCCGGGTGCGTTGGTGGCGGTGTCCTGCTCGGTGGCGGTCGCGGTCATGTCCTGGTCCTCTCGTGCTTCAGCGGGCAGCGGTCAGCGCGTCCGCGCCGCTGACGATCTCGGTGATCTCCTGGGTGATCTCCGCCTGGCGGGCCTGGTTCGCCAGCCGGGTGAAGGTGCGGATGAGCTCCTCCGCGTTGTCACCGGCGGACTTCATCGCCCGCTGGCGGGCGGCGTGCTCGCTGGCCGCCGCCTGCAGCAGGGCGTTGAACAGGCGCGCGCTCACGTAGCGCGGCAGCAGCGCGTCGAGCACCTGGTCGACGTCGGGCTCGAAGTCGTACAGCGGGAGGAGCTCGTCACCGCTGGGGCGCTCCACCCCCTCGACGACCTCCAGGGGCAGCAGGCGCAGGACGCCCGGCTCCTGGGTGACCATGTTGACGAAGCGGCTGGACACGACGTGGATCTCGTCCACGCCGTCCGCGCCGTCCTCGGTGCCGAGCAGGAACTGCTCCACCAGCGCCTCGCCGATCTCGTCGGCGAGCTCGTAGGTGGGCGCCTCGGAGCGACCCGCCCACTCCTGCACCACCGGCCGGCGGCGGAAGCGGTAGTAGGCCAGGCCCTTGCGGCCGGCCACGTACAGCCGGGGCTCCACGCCCCGCTCGCGCAGGTCGGCGAACAGCCGCTCGGCCTCCTTGAGCACGCCGGCGGAGTAGGCGCCCGCCATGCCGCGGTCACTGGTGACGACCAGGACCGCGGCCCGGCGGGCGTGCTCGCGCTCGGTGATGAGCGGGTGCTCGGCGTCGGTGTAGGTGGCCACCGCCGAGACCGCGCGGGTCAGCGCCCGGGCGTACGGCGAGGACGCCGTGACGGCCGCCCGCGCCTTGGTGATGCGGGAGGTCGCGATGAGCTCCATCGCGCGGAAGATCTTCTGCATGGACCGGGTCGAGCGGATGCGACCGCGGTACTCGCGCAGCTGTCCAGCCATCTCCCCCTCCTCGCTGCTCTGTCCGGTCCCTCAGGACCGGCTCTGCCGGACGATCTGCTCGTTCTCCACGTCGGCGCCGCCCTCGGCGTCGCCGGCGGGTGCCGCCTGGGCCTGGCCCGCGCCGCGGAAGCCCTTGGCGAACTCCTCGATCTCCCGCTCCAGCGCCGCGACGGTGTCGTCGGAGAGCTGGCCGGTCTCGCGGATGGCGCCCAGGGCGACGTCCTTGCGGCGGAGGTGGTCGAGGAACTCCTGCTCGAAGCGGCGGACGTCCTCGACGGCCACCTTGTCGAACTTGCCCTTGGTGCCGGCCCAGATCGAGACGACCTGCTCCTCCACCGGGTACGGGGAGTACTGGGGCTGCTTGAGCAGCTCCATGAGGCGCTGGCCGCGGGAGAGCTGCTGGCGCGAGGCGGCGTCGAGGTCGGAGGCGAACATCGCGAAGGCCTCGAGCGAGCGGTACTGCGCGAGGTCGATCTTCAGCGTGCCGGAGACCTTCTTCATGGCCTTGATCTGCGCGTCGCCGCCCACCCGGGAGACCGAGACGCCGACGTTGACCGCCGGGCGCTGGTTGGCGTTGAACAGGTCGGACTCGAGGAAGATCTGGCCGTCGGTGATGGAGATGACGTTGGTCGGGATGTAGGCCGACACGTCGTTGGCCTTGGTCTCGATCAGCGGCAGCCCGGTCATCGAGCCGGCGCCCAGCTCGTCCGACAGCTTCGCGCAGCGCTCCAGCAGGCGGGAGTGCAGGTAGAAGACGTCGCCGGGGTAGGCCTCGCGGCCCGGCGGGCGGCGCAGCAGCAGCGACACCGCGCGGTAGGCCTCGGCCTGCTTGGACAGGTCGTCGAAGACGATGAGGACGTGCTTGCCGGCGTACATCCAGTGCTGGCCGATGGCCGAGCCGGTGTAGGGGGCGAGGTACTTGAAGCCGGCCGGGTCCGAGGCGGGGGCGGCGACGATGGTCGTGTACTCCATCGCGCCGGCGTCCTCGAGGGCGCCGCGCACGCTGGCGATCGTCGAGCCCTTCTGGCCGACGGCGACGTAGATGCAGCGGACCTGCTTCGTCGGGTCGCCCGACTCCCAGTTGGCCTTCTGGTTGATGATCGTGTCGATCGCCACGGCGGTCTTGCCCACCTGGCGGTCACCGATGATCAGCTGGCGCTGGCCGCGGCCGATCGGGGTCATGGCGTCGATCGCCTTGATCCCGGTCTGCAGGGGCTCGTGCACCGACTTCCGCATGACCACCGAGGGGGCCTGCAGCTCGAGGGCGCGGCGGCCCTCGGACGCGATCTCGCCACGGCCGTCGATCGGGGCGCCCAGGGGGTCGACCACGCGGCCGAGGAAGGCGTCGCCCACCGGCACCGAGAGGATCTCCCCGGTGCGGTAGACCGGCTGGCCGGCGTCGATGCCGCTGAACTCGCCGAGGACGACGACGCCGATCTCGCGCTCGTCGAGGTTCTGGGCCAGGCCCAGGGTGCCGTCCTCGAAGCGCAGCAGCTCGTTCGCCATCACGCTGGGGAGGCCCTCGACACGGGCGATGCCGTCGCCGGCCTCGGCCACCGTGCCGACCTCCTCGCGGGAGGCCGCGTCCGGGTTGTAGGAGGAGACGAACTCCTCCAGCGCGTCCCGGATCTCCTCCGGCCGGATGGTCAGCTCCGCCATCGTTCGTCCCTGCTCTCTGTCTGGAAGTGCTGTGCAGTCTGGGTCGGGCCCCAGGGGCCCGGTGGTGAGGGGTGGCGCGGAGGGGGTCAGCCGGCGAGCCGGCGCCGGGCCTCGTCGAGCCGGCTGAGGATCGTGGCGTCGAGGACCTCGTCGCCCACGCGCACGCGGAGGCCGCCCAGCACCTCGGGGTCGACGTCCACCTCCAACAACACCTCGCGCCCGTAGACCCTTCCCAGGGCGGCGGCCAGGCGGTCGCTCTGGTCGGGCGAGAGCGGGAACGCCGCGGTCGCCACGGCGACGAGGCGCGAGCGGCGGGCCGCCGCGAGCTCCAGGACGTCCGCGAGGGCGTCCTCCAGCCGGCGCCCGCGCGGGGCGGTGACCGCCTGGCGCACGAGCACGAGCGTCTGCGGCGTGACCTTGCGGCCCAGCAGCCGCTCGACGAGGGCGCCGAGGCGCGCCGGCGAGGCGGTGCGGTCGCTCAGGGCCGAGGCCAGGGCGCGGTCCGCGGCGACGACCCGGGAGAACCGGAACACCTCGTCCTCGACCTGCTCCAGGGAGCGCGCGCGCTCCGCGGACGCCAGGACGGCGGTCGTGGCGAGCGCCTCCAGGGCGTCGGAGAGGTCGCGGGGCGTGGACCAGCGCTCGCGCACCAGCCCGGACACGACGTCCAGCGCCGGCGCGCCGACCTTGCCGGTGAGCACGCGCGAGGCCAGCTCGGCCCGCACCTGCCCCTGCCGGGAAGGGTCGGTCAGGGCGCGGCGCAGGCCCGCGGAGGAGTCGAGCAGCCCCGCGACGGCGAAGAGCTCCTCGCCGAGCGCGGTGCCCTCGACGGTGCCGAGCAGCGGCTCGAGCCGCTGCTCGGCGTCCGCCAGGGCGCCCCGGGACAGTCCGCGCATCAGCGGCCCTTCCGGGGCATCTTCGTGGCGCCGGCGGTCGAGCCGACCGCCGGGTCGGCCGCAGCGCCGACCGTCGCCGCCGCGGCGCCCGCGCGGACGTCGGACGGGGAGGCCTGCTCCAGCTCGGCGATGAAGCGCTCCACCACGCGCGACTGGCGCGCGGTGTCGGTGAGCGACTCCCCGACGATCCGGGACGCGAGGTCGGTGGCCAGGCCGCCGACCTCGGTGCGCAGCTGGCTCACGGCCTGCTGGCGCTCGGCCTCGACCTGGCGCTGCGCGGCCTCGGTGATCCGGGCCGCCTCGGCGGAGGCGCGCTCGCGCATCTCCGCGAGGATCGCGGCGCCCTCGGTGCGCGCCTCCTCGCGGATCCGCCCGGCCTCCTCGCGGGCCTCCGCCAGCTGCAGGCGGTACTCCGCGAGAGCGGCCTCGGCCTCGGCCTGGGCGCGCTCGGCCTTCTCCATGCCGCCCTCGATCGCCTCGCGGCGCTTGGCGTAGGCAGCCTCGAACGCCGGGACGACGAACTTGGACACCAGCCAGTAGAGGATGGCGAAGGCGACCAGGCCCGTGACGAGCTCGGCGGCGTGCGGGATGACCGGGGCCTTGGTGCCCCAGCCCGTGGCCTGGGGCTCCTCGGCCGCGTGCACGAGCACGGCTGCGGTCAGCATGAGCGGGTCCTCCGGATCAGCGGGGCGATCAGATGAAGTAGAGGACGAAGCCCAGGATGGCCAGCGCCTCGGCCAGGGCGAAGCCCAGGATGGCGATCGGCTGCAGCATGCCGCGGGACTCCGGCTGGCGCGCCACGCCGTTGATGTAGGCGGCGAAGATCAGGCCGACGGCGATGGCCGGGCCGATCGCGGCGAGGCCGTACCCGACGGCGTTGAGGCTGCCTTCCATGGTGACTTCCCTTTCGTTGGCGCGCACGGTGCGCGTCGGTGGAGGTGCGGAGTGGTGCTGGTCAGGTGGTCGAGGGTCCCGCTCAGTGCTCGTCGGCGAGCGCGTCGGCGATGTAGTACGCCGTGAGCAGGACGAAGATGTAGGCCTGGAGGAACTGGATGAGGATCTCGAAGAACGTCATGAGGATCGCCATCGCGAAGCTGCCGACGCTCGCCACCCGGATCAGCGGGTTGGCGCCGTGCAGCAGCATGTACTCCGCCCCGAGGCTGAACACCAGCAGCACCGTGTGACCGGCGAACATGTTGGCGAAGAGCCGCAGCGCCAGGGTCAGCGGCCGGGTGACGAAGTAGGTCAGCAGCTCCAGCAGGTACACCAGCGGCGCCAGCAGCACCGGCACGCCGGGGGGCATGAGCCCCGCGAAGTAGCCGACGAGGCCCTTCCGCCGGATCCCGACCGCGTGGTAGACGACGAAGACGACCGCCGTCAGCGCGATGGCGAAGCCGATCCGGCTGAAGCTCGGGAACTGGATGAACGGGATGGACCCGGCGAGGTTGTTGACCAGCACCAGCAGGAACAGCGTCAGCAGCAGCGGCAGGAAGGGGCGGAACTTCTTGGCGCCGATGAAGTCGACCGCCACCGCGTTGCGCACGAGGTTGTAGACGCCCTCGCCGGCGAACTGCGCGCGGCCGGGGACCATCTGCATGTTCCGGGCCACGCGGGTCGCCACCACGCCGATGAGGACCACCGAGAGCACCACCACGACCATCGGCCGGGTGATCGCCCAGGCGCCGTTGCCGACGAGGGGCTGCCAGAAGTCCGCCGCTCCCGGGGCCTCGAAGGCCTCGCCTGCCAGCACGTGCGGGCTCACTGCATCTCCTCGGGGGTGCGGCTGCGGGGTCGGGAGTCGGAGTCAACTTCCGACAAAGGAGCGGTCAAGCCCTGGGAAGCGGGCCCAACGTAGCGGATCCAGATGATGTAGAACGACAGGGCCATCCCCGCCAGCACACCGGCTCCGACGAGGAACGTCGTCCCGAGCCAGCGGTCGGCGAGCCAGCCCAGGAACCCGAACATCGCCGCACCGGAGAGGAAGTAGGCGGTCACGTTCCACGCCGAGCTGGCCGCCACGTGCGCATCGGCGTCAGGATCGCGCTCGGACGCGGTGCCGCGGCCAGGTCCAGGGGTCTGCATCGCGGAGCGGACTCTACCAGCGCGACCAGCGCTGTCACCCGGACGGACGCCGCTCACCGGGCACCGCCCGGAGCCGGGGCCGCGGCGTCGAAGACCGGCAGGCGCAGGCGGGTGAACGCGAGCACCAGACCGGTCGACCAGGCCGCGCTGACGAGCACGGCGGCGGCCGCCGCCCACGGCCTCGAGACGGCCGCCTCGCGCAGGAGGGGCGCCGCCACGAAGAGCAGCGACGCCTTGGTCGTGTAGAGCGCCATCGCCACGGCGAGGGTCATGAGGGGGTCCACCCGCCGGGCCGCGCGCATGACGACGAGGGTCGAGCCGGAGAAGGCCAGGACGAGCGCGGCGCCCGCGAGGGCGCCCCACAGGCCGGCCCGGCCCGAGACGAGGGAGGCCGCCACGGCCACCGGCAGCACCGGGGCGAGCGCCGTCCGGCCGGCTCCCCGCAGCATCGCGGTGAGGGGGCCAGCGCTCACGTCGGGTCGGGTGTCCGGCATCGCTTGTGAAAGCTATCACAAGCTCCTGGGAGCCGCCCGGCGGGGGTCAGGAGCTGCGGCGGGCCCGCGACGCCGGGCCGACGGTGAGCAGCGCCGTGACCACCAGCGCCAGCCCCCACAGCGGCAGGCCCCACGCGGGCGGCAGGAACGCCGTGGACACCATCCCGAACGCCACCACCGCCGTCCACAGGTAGAGCACCCAGACGGCCCTGCGGTGGGTGTGCCCCAGGGCCAGGAGCCGGTGGTGCAGGTGCAGCTTGTCGGCGGCGAACGGCGACTGCCCGGCGCCCACCCGGCGCAGCACGGCCAGCACCAGGTCGGTCAGGGGCAGGAGCAGCACGGCCACCGGCAGCAGCAGCGGCAGGAAGGCCGGCACGAGGTCCGCGCGCGAGACCACCGCGGGGTCGACCTGGCCGGTCACCGCGATCGCGGAGGAGGCCAGGAGCAGGCCGATGAGCATGGAGCCGGAGTCGCCCATGAAGATCCGCGCGGGGTGGGCGTTGTGGGGCAGGAAGCCCAGGCACACCCCCACGAGCACCGCGACGGTCAGCGAGGCGAGGTTGGAGTAGTCGTCCGGGCTGGCGTCGCGGGTGAGCAGGTAGCTGTAGACGAAGAACGCCGCTCCCCCGATGCCGGTGACGCCCGCGGCGAGCCCGTCCAGCCCGTCGATGAAGTTCACCGCGTTGATCGCCACCACGACGGCGAGCACGGTGATGAGGAGGAACAGCCCGCTCGAGCCGACGACCACGCCCGCGTCCGGCAGCCCCACCGGCAGGCTCACCAGCTGCACGCCCTGCCACGCCATGAGCCCGGCCGCGAGCACCTGGCCGGCCAGCTTGGTCAGGGCGTCCAGGCCCCAGACGTCGTCGGCGAGGCCGAGGAGGCTGACGATCGCCGCTCCCCCGAGCACCGCCCACGGCCCCTGCGACTGGTTGAACAGGTCGGCCAGGAACGGCATCCGGCTGGCGACGACGAAGGCGACGACGACGCCGGCCAGCATCGCCAGCCCGCCCAGGCGCGGCGTGGGCACGCTGTGGACGTCGCGGTCGCGCACCGGGGTCATCGCGCGGGCGCGCTCGGCGAAGCGGCGGGCCAGCGGCGTGGCCAGGTAGGTCGTCCCGGCCGCCAGGAGCATGAGGAACAGGTAGGCCCTCACCCGGCGGCGCCGTCCGCGCCGTCAGCGCCGACGAGGTCGGGCGCCACCTCGCGCAGCGCCGCCAGCGGCAGGGCGCCCTGGCGCAGCACGCGCAGCGGCTCCGCCGTGGCGTCGACGATGGTGGACGGCGGCGCCTGCCCCGCCTCGCCGGCGCCGGTCGCCGCGGGGGCGCCGTCGTCGAGGTAGACCGCCACGGAGCCGCCGAGCTGCTCCTGCGCCTCGTCGGTGCTCGTCGCCGCCGGCTCCCCGTGGCGGTTGGCGCTGCTCACCGCCAGCGGCCCGGTGACCGCCAGCAGCTCGCGGGCCAGCTCGTGGTCGGGCACCCGCACCGCGACGGTGCCGCCGGTGTCGCCGAGGTCCCACGCCAGGGAGGGCTGGGCGCGGCAGACGAGGGTCAGCGCGCCGGGCCAGAACCGCTCGGCCAGGGCGCGGGCCACGGGCGGGACGTCGGTGGCGAGGCCGTCGAGGGTGCGCGGGTCGGCGACCAGCACCGGCGGAGGGGTCGCGCGGCTGCGGCCCTTGGCGGCCAGGAGCGCGGCCACCGCCTCCGCGGAGAAGGCGTCGGCGGCCACGCCCTGCACGGTGTCGGTGGGCAGGACGACGAGCTCGCCCCGCGCGAGGGCGTCACGGGCGTGCCGCAGCCCGGTCTCGCGCTGGGACGGGTCGCTGCAGTCGTAGCGGCTGCTCACCCGGCCCATCCTCTCACCGCCCCCTCGTCGGCCCGCCGACGCGCTCGGCGCGGCGCGCGGTGACGCACCGGGGCCGCCCCCCGAGGTCGGGGTGGCCCTGGACCGCCGTCCAGGCCGGGCCCGCCAGCAGCGCGAGCAGCGCGTCCTGCTGGACCTCGGCGTGCTCGACGGCGACCAGCCCGCCCGGGCGCAGCAGCCGCTCGGCGCTGGCGAGCACCGCGCGGGGCACGTCCAGGCCGTCCTCGCCGCCGCCGTACAGCGCCAGCGCCGGGTCGTGCTCGCGGACCTCGACCTCGCGCGGCACCGCTCCCGGCGGCACGTACGGCGGGTTGCTCACGACGACGTCGACGGTGCCGTCGAGCTCGGGCAGCGCGTCGGCGGCGTCCCCGAGGACGAGGTCGACGCCGCTGCCGGCGAGGTTGCGCACCGCCCAGGCGTGCGCGTCCGGGCTGAGCTCCACGGCGTGCACCCGGGCGCCGGGCACCTCGGTGGCCACCGCCAGGGCGATCGCGCCCGAGCCGGTGCAGAGGTCGACGACGACCGGCGTCCGCCCGCCCGCCGCCACCGCGGAGGCGGCCGCGACCGCCAGGCCGGCGGTCACCTCGGTCTCCGGGCGCGGCACGAAGACGCCGGGGCCGACCGCGACCTCCACGGTGCGGAAGCCCGCGCGGCCGGTCAGGTGCTGCAGC
>NZ_JBZYWI010000006.1:0-42816 GCF_058932755.1 Quadrisphaera sp. DVD1 | reverse complement strand
CTGTGGCTGTGCTGGCGCCTGCGCGGGTTCGTCACGGACGACGCGTGGATCTCCGTGCGGTACGCGGAGAACCTGGCCTCGGGCGCGGGGCCCGTCTGGAACCCCGGCGGCCCGCGGGCGGAGGGGTTCAGCAACCCGCTCCTGGTCGGGCTGGAGGCGCTGGCCGACGCGGCCGGGTGGTCGGCGCTCGCGGCGGCCCGCACGCTCGGCGTCCTGGCGTCGCTGGCCTGCCTGGTCCTCCTCCACGTCCGCGGGCGGGCCGTGGTGGGCCGACCGGCCGCGCGCGTGGCGGTCCTCGTCACCGCCTGCTGCGCGCCCTTCGCCCTGTGGGCCCTGGGCGGGCTGGAGACCACGGTCGTGGCGGCGCTGCTCACCGCCGGCGTGCTCGAGCTCTCCCGCCCGGACGGCGGTCGCCCGCTCGCTGCGGCGACCGCGCTGGCCGTGCTGCCGTGGCTGCGCCCGGAGGGCCTCGTCGTGGGCATGGCCGTGGTGGCGCTGAGCGAGGGCCCGGGGCTGCTGCGCCGGCGCACCCGCGCGGCGGGCCTGCGCCGCACCGCGGTGCTGGTCGGCGTCCCGGTCGTCTCCCAGGCGGTCCTCGAGGGGCTGCGGCTGGCGGTGTACGGGCACCTGCTGCCCAACTCCGTGCTCTACAAGTCGGGCACCGGCGAGGCGCTCGCCGTGCTGGGCAAGTTCGCCGGCCAGGCGGCCGTCGTGCTGGCGCTCGCGCTCGTCGGGGTCGTGGTGGCACGCGGGCGGGCGCGGCTGCTCGCCGTCGCTCCCGCGGTGCTCGTCGCCGGCTCGATCGGCACGCTCGACAGCGCGAACAGCTACAGCCGGTTCTTCATGCCGGTGTGGCCGCTCCTGGCGCTGCTGGCCGGCGCCGCCGTGGCGGCCCTGGCCTCCCGGCTCCGCGGCCGGCTGCGCCAGGCCGCGGCGGTGGTCCTGGCCACGGCCACCGCGCTCGCCGTCCTCGTCGTGCCCGGCGGCGGCGCCGGGCAGGTGCAGCGCTGGCACGAGCGGTACACCGACTGCCGGGTCGGGGCGCGCGAGGACGTCGCCGCCTGGCTGCGCACCACCGGGCCCGACACCTCCTTCGCCGTCTCCGACGCCGGTCTGGTGCCGGCCCGCGCCGGGGGCCGCACGGCGGTGGACAGCTTCTTCCTCAACGACCCGGTGATCCAGGAGACCGGCCCGCTGCCGTACCGCGAGCGCGCCGGCCTCGTCATGGCGCGGGAGCCGGACGTCCTCGTGCTCGTCAGCACCGACGCCGACCGGTTCGTGGCGGGGTACCCCACCGACGGGGCGCTGCACGAGGCCGGCGCCCGCGCCGGCTACGAGCTGGCCCACGTGGCCAGCGGCAGCCGGCCCTCCTGCGGCTACCACCTCATGGCCTTCCGCCGGTGACGCAGACCCGGATCCAGACCCAGACCCCCTGGCAGCGGCGCGCGGCGGCGGTGCTGTGGCCGCTGGCTCTCGGCGCGCTGCTCCACGCGGTCGTGCGGTCGAGCCTCGGACCGGCCCGCGACCTGGACATCCTCTGGCGCAGCGCGCACAGCCTCGTGAGCGGCGGCCCGCTCTACGACGTCGAGCGGGAGTTCATCTACCCGCCGCTGGCCGGGTGGCTGCTCGCCCCGCTGGGGCTCCTGCCCTTCCGGGCGGCCGTCGTGGTCCTCACCGTCCTCAGCGCCGCCGCGCTGGTGACCGCCCTGCTGCTGCTCGTGCGGGTGGTCGGCGGCCGCCCCGGCTCGCCGGTCACGGCCGGCGTCCTGCTGCTGGCCGCAGCCAGCCGGCCGGTGACCGGCCTCCTGGCGCAGGGCAACGTCGACCTCCTGCTGCTGCTCGCCGAGACTGGCGTCATCGTGCTCCTGCTGCGCGGCCGGGACGCCACGGCCGGAGCGCTGCTCGGGCTGGTCTGCGCCGCCAAGCCCACGCTGGCGCCGGTGGTGCTGGCCCTGGTGCTGCTCGGCCGGTTCCGCGCGGTCGCCGTGGCAGCGGTCACCGGCGCCGTCCTCAGCGCCGCCGGGCTGCTCGCCGTCCCTGACCGGTCGGTCTTCCTCACCGACGTCCTGCCCCTGCTGGCCGGGGGCAACCGCGCGGTGCTCGCGCCCTACGACCGCTCGCTGCACGGTGCCACCGAGCAGCTCGGGCTCCCGCCGCTGCTCGGCCTGGCGCTGCGCGTCGCGGCGTTCGCCGCCGCCTGCTGGGTCGTCTGGCGCCGGCGCCGCGGCCCCCTGGCGCCCCTGGAGGCGGTGCCCCTGCTCATGCTGGGCACCGTGCTGGCCTCCTCCTTCTCCTGGGCCAACTACGGCGTCTACCTGCTGCCCCTGCTCGTGACCGCGGGCCGGCGCGACTCCCTCGTGCGGGCCTGGCCGGCCTGGGCGGGGGTCTACCTGTTCGGCAGCGCCGACAGCTGGCGCCTCGAGGGCGTCACGGGCCTGCCGGCCACGGCGCTGGGGCTCCTGCCGCTGTGGGGATGGCTCCTGCTGCTCGGGACCTGCGTGGCCGCCGCCGCGCGCCGCCCGCCTCCCGCGAGCGCGCACGAGGCGGCCCCGCCGGCCCCGTCGCAGCGCCCGCCCGCACCGACCACGCCCTCCGAGGGGGAGAACCGTGCCCACGACGACCACAGCGCCCGAGACCTCAGCGACGCTCAGCGGCTGGGGCCGCACGGCCCCGACGACGGCGCACCTGCGCCGGGTCCGGACGGACGAGGAGGTGGCCGCGAGCGTCCTCGCGCGGCCTGACCGCGGCGTCATCGCCCGCGGCCTGGGACGCAGCTACGGCGACCCGGCGCAGAACGCCGGCGGGACGGTGCTGAGCCTGCTGGACATGGACCGGGTGCTCTCGGTCGACGCGCGCACCGGCCTGGTCGAGGTCGAGGCCGGGGCCTCCCTGGACCAGCTCATGCGCACGCTGCTGCCCCTGGGCCTGTTCGTGCCGGTGACGCCCGGCACCCGCCAGGTGACCGTCGGCGGCGCGGTCGCGGCCGACGTCCACGGCAAGGACCACCACGCCAGCGGCAGCTTCTGCGACCACGTGGCCTGGCTGGACCTGCTGCTCGCCGACGGCAGCGTGCGCCGGGCCGGGCCGGACGCCGACCCCGAGCTGTTCTGGGCCACCGCCGGGGGCATGGGCCTGACCGGGGTGGTGCTGCGCGCCGCGCTGCGGATGCGGCGGGTGGAGACCGCCTCGGTCGTCGTCGACACCGAGCGGGCCAGCGACCTCGAGGACCTCATGGCCCGGCTGTCGGCCTCCGACGACCAGTACGACTACTCGGTCGCGTGGATCGACTGCCAGGCCCGGGGCCCGCGGATGGGCCGCGCGGTGCTGACGCGCGGGCGGGCGGCCCGCCGCGACGAGCTGGGGCGCCGCGCCGCCCGCGACCCGCTCGCCTTCGCCCCCCGCGCCCTGGCCACCGCCCCGGACGCCTTCCCGTCGGGGCTGGTGAACCGGGCCAGCGTCGCGGCCTTCAACGAGCTGTACTACCGGCGGGCCCCCCGCGAGCGCCGCGGCGAGGTGCAGGGCATCTCCCCCTTCTTCCACCCGCTCGACGTCGTCGAGCGCTGGCACCGGGTGTACGGGCGGCGCGGCTTCGTCCAGTACCAGTTCGCCGTCCCCTTCGGCCAGGAGGACGCGGTCCGCGCGGCGATGCACCTGCTCTCCAGCGGGCCGGTCCCGGCGTCGCTGGCGGTGCTCAAGCGGTTCGGGCCGGGCAACCCCGGCCTGCTCTCGTTCCCGACGCCCGGCTGGACGCTGGCCGTGGACCTGCCGGTGGGCGCCGGCACCGGGGCGCTCGCGGACCGTCTGGACGAGGTCGTCCTGGACGCCGGCGGCCGGATCTACCTGGCGAAGGACTCGCGGCTGCCCGCGGCGTCGCTGCGCCGCATGTACCCGGGCCTGGACCGGTGGTCGCGGGTGCGGGACCGGGTGGACCCCGACAGGGTCTTCACCTCAGACCTGAGCAGGAGGCTGGAGCTGTGATGGACGCCGTGGGGAACCCCCGGTCGGTGCTGCTGCTGGGCGGCACCTCCGACATCGGACTCGCCGTCGTGGAGCGCCTCGGCGCCGCGCGGTCGCTGCGGGTGGTGCTCGCCGCCCGCCCCGGGCCGCGGGTGGAGCAGGCGCGGGCGCGCCTCGCCGGCGCCGGGCACGAGGTCGAGGTCGTCGGCCTGGACGGCGAGGACGTCACCAGCCACGAGGCGACCGTCGCGGCGGCCTTCGCGCACGGCGACGTCGACGTGGCGGTCCTGGCCCTGGGGGTGCTCGGCGACCAGGAGCTCGCCTGGCAGGACCACGCCGCGGCCGTGCGGATCGCCCAGGTCGACTACACCGCGGCGGTCAGTCTCGGCGTGCTGCTGGCCCAGCGGCTGCGGCAGCAGGGCCACGGCGCGGTGGTGCTGCTGTCGTCGGTGGCCGGCGAGCGCCCGCGCCGCTCCAACTTCGTCTACGGCTCCGCCAAGGCGGGCGCCGACGCGTTCTTCACGGGCCTGCGCGAGGCGCTGCGCCCGGCGGGCGTGCGCGTGCTCGTCGTGCGGCCGGGGTTCGTCCGCAGCGCCATGACCCAGGGTCTGGACCCCGCTCCCCTGGCCGTGGACCCGAGCGACGTCGCCGACGTGACGGTGCGGGCGCTGCGCTCGGGCCGGGACGTCGTCTGGGCACCCGCCCCGCTGCGCTGGGTGATGAGCGCGCTGCGGCACGTGCCCGCGCCGGTCTTCCGGCGCCTGCCGCTGTGAGGGGCAGCGGGGCGGGCCCGAGCCGGGCCCGCCCCGCTCAGGTGTAGACGGCCAGCAGCAGCGAGGCGCACCAGGCCAGGCCGAGGCCGATGAGCACGGGGTCGTGCAGGACGACCTCCTCGGGCTCCTCGGCCGAGCCCTCGTCGACGTCCACCGCGTAGCGCATCACGGCCAGGACGAACGGGACCATCGAGACCAGGCCCCACGCCGAGCCGGTGTCGGTCTGGACGTCGAAGGCCCACAGCGCGTAGCTCATCACCACGACGGTGGCCGCCATGGTCCACACGAAGCGCAGGTAGCTGCGGCTGTAGCGCTGGACGACGCGGCGCACCGGCGACCCGGTGCGGGCACCCATCTCGGCCTCGCCGTACCTCTTGCCGGCGGCGACGAAGAGCGACCCGAAGGCCGCGGTGATGAGGAACCACTGCGAGAGCGGGATGTGCGCGGCCACGCCCCCGGCCAGGGCGCGGAGCAGGAAGCCGGACGCGACGCTGGCCAGCTCGAGCACCGGCTCGTGCTTCATCCAGAGGCAGTACGAGACCTGGATCGCCAGGTAGGCGGCCGCCACCGCCACCAGCTGCCAGCCCCGGGTGCTGGCCAGGAGCACCCCCAGGGCGACGAGCACCACGGCCGCGATGCGGGCGTTCGCCGGCGAGAGCGCGCCGGAGGCGATCGGGCGGTGCCGCTTGACCGGGTGCCGGCGGTCGGCCTCGCGGTCCTCGACGTCGTTGAAGAGGTAGGTGGCCGAGGAGATGAGGACGAACACCACGAAGGCGGTGCCGGCGCCGACGAGGGAGTCGACGCCGACCTGCTCACCGGCGGGCAGCAGCGGCGCGAGGACGAGCAGGTTCTTGACCCACTGGCGGGGGCGCGTCGCCGTCACCAGGGGCGCCACGGCGGTCACGGCCTGCCTCCCCGTCGTGCCGGTGCGGGCCCCAGCGCCGTCACGGCCACGGCCGAGCCCAGCGCCGCGCCGGCGAGCACGTCGCTGGCGTAGTGGGCGCCGAGCACCATCCGCGACAGCCCCATCGCCGGCGGCACCACCAGCGGCCAGCGCCAGCCGGTGGCCGACCGCAGCGCCAGGGCCGCCGTCGTCGTGGACGCCGCGTGCGAGCTCGGGAAGCCGAAGCGGCCCAGCCCGTCGCCGTGCACGCGCAGCTCCGGGTGGGCGGGGCGCGCCCGGCGCACGACCCGCTTGAGCGCGACGCTCAGGGCGTGCGACAGGGCGACCGCCGCGGTGGCCCGCGCCCACACCGGACGCCGGGCGGCGTCCAGCGCGGTGCCCGCCGCCCCCAGCGCCAGCCACAGCGCCGCGTGCTCCCCCAGCGCGCCCAGCACCCGCGCCCCGGCGAGGGCCGCACGGGGCGCGAACGCGCGCTGCACTCCCAGCAGCAGCGCCAGCTCGGCGGTGGGGGGCGCGAGCGGCGGTGCGGGGCGTGGCGCGACGACGGCTGGCGTGGTGCGCGGCATGAGCCGGTGGACCTCCTCGGGCGGCGGACGCCGTCCTCCGAGGGTGCCTGCGGTTCCCTCCCCCGGCCACCGGAGACGGGTGGACGCCGGGTGTCCGGCTCAGGTCCGGAAGACGACGGTGCGCAGCACCACGAAGTTGCAGGTGGTCCCCAGGCCCTGGGAGAGCGCCCACGCCAGGGGGACGCGCCACCCCCCGTCCGGCAGGACGGCGAGGGCGAGCGCGTTGGTGGCGAGGATGACGGCGAACGTCGTGGCGTAGAGGACGGCGAAGCCGGCCGCCCGCCCGGCGCCGCCCTCGACGCGGAAGGCCCAGCGGCGGTTCAGCGCGTACGCGGTGGCCGTGCCGCAGCAGAAGCTCAGCGCCCGGGACGCCGTGGTGCCCAGGCCCAGGTGCAGGGCGAGGGCGTAGGTGCTCAGGTCCACGACCGCGCCGAGCACGCCGACGACGACGAACCGGGTGGCCTGGCCCAGCACGTCGCGGCGCGGAGGGACCACGAGCACCTCCAGGTCGACGGGCGGGCCGTCGGGGAGACTAGGGCGGGCCGGCGTCAGACGGACCGGCGGCCTCCGGCCTCGTGGCGGACCAGGGTGGGTCGCCCCTGCGGGGGCTCGAACAGCCACGACACCCACCGACGGTCCCGCAGGTGCGCCAGGGTCGCGCCCGCCACGAGGGCGCCCGTCGCGGAAACCACCATGAGCACCTCCACGTCGTGCAGTCCCGCCCGCTCGGCCAGCACGAGGATGACGGCGATCACCGGGTAGTGGGTCACGTAGAAGACCAGGGAGTTGCGTCCGGCGAAGCGCAGGGGCGCCACGACGGGTCGCTGGGCGACGGCCCGGGCTGCCTGGACGAGCACGAGGATCCCCGCCGCGGTGAGCAGGCCCGCGCTCGGCCCGTAGCCGTGGCCGAGGCCCGAGGCGACGTGCACGGCAGCCAGCGCGACGGCGACCACGAGCGCCCACCGCGAGCTCGTCACCCAGTCCCGGGCGCGAGGGTGGCTGGCGATCAGGTGCCCGCACAGGAACACGGCGAACAGGTAGAGCAGCCGCTCGCCGTACTTCGAGCCGTCGGGCGCGAGGAACGACCCCGCCAGGGCGACCACCACGACGAGCCAGGTGGGGACGGGCCGCAGCACCCACGCCGCTGCGTAGAAGATCAGGAGGAAGAGCAGGAACCACAGGTAGGTCCCGCCGCCGAGGACGCCCAGCACGGACCACACCGGCCACGACAGCGCGCCGAAGAGGACGGTCCAGACCAGGTACGGCCAGCCGATGGCGCGCAGCTTTCCGGAGAAGTAGCGACGGCGGCCCTTGCGCAGCGACGGACCGAGGAGCATCCCCGAGAGCAGCACCAGGGTCGGGATGCGGTACGGCGCGAAGCTCTCGTACACGGCCGGCACCCACGACGGCTCGCGGAGCTCGGTGTAGACCTCCGGCAGCACCAGGGCGTGGGAGAGGAGGACGAGGAGGACGGCCACACCGCGCAGGACGTCCATCCAGTGCTCACGCACCCGGGGAGCGCCACCCGACGTCGGCCGGGCGCGGGGTGGCGACGGCGGGACGGTGGGCGGCATGTCGGCCACGGCGGTCGTCACCCCCTCCTGGCGGCGGCGGGCCTCGGCCCCGCGTCAGGGGACCCTTCTCTCGGGTGAGACTAGGGTGCCACCCCGACCGTCCGACGACCCCCGGTCGGCGCAGGGGGCCATGGCGCCACCGCCGTCGTCGTCCCGGACGGGCCCGTCAGCGGGCGCCCGGAGCCGGGGGCAGCCGCGGGCTACACGTTGAAGCGGAACTCCACGACGTCGCCGTCCTGCATCACGTAGTCCTTGCCCTCGATCCGCACCCGGCCGCGCGCCTTGGCCTCGGCCATCGACCCGGCGTCGACCAGGTCGGCGAAGGAGACCACCTCGGCCTTGATGAAGCCGCGCTGGAAGTCGGTGTGGATGACGCCGGCGGCCTGCGGGGCGGTCGCGCCCTGCGGGATCGTCCAGGCGCGCGCCTCCTTGGGCCCGGCGGTGAGGTAGGTCTGCAGGCCCAGGGTGTGGAAGCCGATGCGGGCGAGCTGGTCCAGGCCCGGCTCGGTCTGCCCGACGCTGGTCAGCAGCTCCGCGGCCTCGGCCTCGTCGAGCTCGGCCAGGTCGGACTCGAGCTGGGCGTCGAGGAAGACGGCGTCGGCGGGGGCGACGAGCGCCTCCAGCTCGGCCCGGCGGTCCGCATCCACCAGGCCGGCCTCGTCGACGTTGAAGACGTAGAGGAACGGCTTGGTGGTCATCAGGCCGAGCTCGCGCAGCGCGGCGGTGTCGATGCCTGCCTTCGCGGCCCCCGCGAACAGCGTCGTGCCGGTGTTGAGCAGCTCCTGGGCCGCCACAGCCGCGTCGAGGACCGACTTCTCCGCCTTCTTGGTCTTGACCTCCTTCTCCAGGCGCGGGATGGCCCGCTCCAGGGTCTGCAGGTCGGCGAGGATCAGCTCGGTGTTGATCGTCTCCAGGTCGGACGCCGGGTCGACGCGCCCCTCGACGTGCACGACGTCGGGGTCGGTGAACACGCGCACGACCTGGCAGATGGCGTCGGCCTCGCGGATGTTGGCGAGGAACTTGTTGCCCAGCCCCTCCCCCTCGCTGGCGCCGCGGACGATGCCGGCGATGTCGACGAAGGACACCGTCGCGGGCACGAGGCGGGCGCTGCCGTGCACGGCGGCGAGGGCCTGCAGGCGCGGGTCGGGCAGCGGCACCACGCCCACGTTGGGCTCGATCGTCGCGAACGGGTAGTTCGCCGCGAGCACCGAGTTCTTGGTCAGGGCGTTGAAGAGGGTGGACTTGCCGACGTTGGGCAGTCCGACGATGCCGATGGTGAGGGCCACGGGACCAAGAGCCTACGGCTCAGCGGCGGTGGACGGGAACGACGCCGGTCCGCCGCAGTGGCACCGGGCCGCCGGACGCCGCGAACCGGCCCACTCCGTCGGTGGCCCGTGGCACCGTGCTGGCATGACGTCCTCCTCCCTGCTCGTGGCCGTGCTGGCCGTCGTCCTCGGCCTCGCCCTGGGCCTCGCCGTCGGGGTCGTGGCCGGGCGCGGCCGGGAGGCGGCGCGGCTGGCGGGCCTGCAGGCCGAGCGCGACCTGCTGCGCCGCCGCGTCGACGACCTGGAGGAGGCCGCGGCCGACGACATGGGCCTCGCAGCAGCACTCGCCCCGGTCGGCAGCAGCGTCGCCCGCCTGGAGCGCCAGGTGGAGACGCTCGAGCGCGAGCGCGCCGAGCAGTACGGCCGGATCGGCGCCCAGCTCATGGCGGTGCAGGCCTCCGGGGAGGCGCTGCGCGACCAGACCGCGGTCCTGGCCGGGGCCTTGCGCTCGTCCAACGTCCGCGGCACGTGGGGCGAGGTGCAGCTGCGCCGGGTGGTCGAGCACGCCGGCATGCTCGAGCGTGTCGACTTCGACGTGCAGGTGGTCGGCACCACCCGCGACGGCGCCTCGGTGCGCCCGGACGCCGTGGTGCGCCTGCCCGGCGGCAAGCACGTGGTGATCGACTCGAAGGCGCCGCTGGCGGCGTTCCTCGAGGCCCGCGCTGGCGGCGGGGGTGCGGCCGGGGAGCGCCGGATGGCCGCAGCGGCGGTCGAGCACGCCAAGGCGCTGCGCGGCCACGTCGACGCCCTGGGAGCCAAGCAGTACTGGACGGCGTTCGAGCCGTCCCCCGAGATCGTCGTCTGCTTCGTGCCCGGAGAGGCCTTCCTGGCGGCCGCGTGCGAGGCCGACCCGGCGCTGCTGGAGCACGCCATGGCCAGACGCGTGGTGCTCGCCACGCCGACGACGCTGCTCGCCCTGCTGCGCACCGTCGCCCTGACCTGGCAGCAGGCCGCGCTCGGCGAGGGCGCCAAGGAGCTGTTCGTCCTCGGCCGCGAGCTGCACTCCCGCCTGGCCACCCTGGGCGAGCACACCGGCAAGCTCGGGCGCACCCTCGGGCGGGCCGTGGAGGACTACAACAAGGTCGTCGCGACGATGGAGCAGCGGGTGCTGGTCTCCGCGCGGCGGATGGGCCAGCTCGACCTCACCGACACCGAGGTTCCGGTGGTGGCGCCGCTGGAGCACCTGCCGCGCCCGCTCACCGCGCCCGAGCTGCTGCTGGACGAGAGCGCGCCGGGGCGTGCGGCGGACACCGAGCAGGTGAGCCGCTGGAGCGCCTGAACAGACCCTCGACCTCGAGCGGTGCTGGAGGTCGAGACCTGACCGCTTCCGTCCCGGTACGTCCCTACCGCTGCGACCGAGGTCGCCGGGGGGCGAGCACCCTGAACGAGCGCGGCCGCTGCAGCGCCGAGGCCACCACGTCCGCGAGGCGGTCACGGAGGCTCGGCGCCGCGGCCCAGTGCTGCGACGGGACCGGACCGGCGTCGCGGGTGGCGGCGACGTCCGCGCCGGTGATCCGGTCCTCGACGAGGACGGCCAGGCCCAGCTCGTCGAGCTTGGTCGCGATCTGCACCTGGTGGTCGTCGACGTGCTCGGCGAGGGCGTGACGTCGGGCGAAGACGACCGGTCGCCTGCCGGCGCGGACCGCCGCGGCGGCCGCTCCGGCGCCGGCGTGGGTGACGACCACCTCCGCCGAGCGGACGGCCCGCTCGAAGTCCTCGCGGGGCATGAAGTCGACGCTCGTCCCGGGGCCGTCCCACTCCTCTGCCACGCCGCGCTGGACGAGCAGCGGGGCGGGCAGGACGCCCTCGACCGCCGCCGCCCGGACCGCCGCGAGCAGCCGGTCGAACGGCTGGTCGTGGGAGCCCACCGTCACGAACGTCCCGGCGCCGCCGCCCCGGACCCCCTCGGCCTCCTCCAGCAGAGCAGGACGGCACACCTCGGCGGAGGGGTAGACGGCCAGCAGGTCCGGCCACTGCACGAGGACGGCGTCGGCGAACCTCGCCAGCAGCCTGCCGGTGCTGCTCCCGCTCGTGACGCGCGCCATGGTCTCCACGTGCACCAGCCGGGCACCGAGCAGCCGGGAGACGAGGCAAAACGGGACGGCGAGCCCAGCCCCGCTCGTCACCACGACCCTTGGCCGCTCGCGCAGCGCCAGGACCACGCCGGTCAGCAGCGAGCGGCCCGTGGCGCTGCCCCGGTCCAGCCGCGGCAGGGCGAGCACGCGCTCGCCGCGCGCTCTGAGCCCCTCCGCCGCGACGCCCTCGCTGGTCAGCCACGTCCGGTCGGCGCCGTCGAACGCCGAGGACACCGCGCGCAGCAGCTCCAGGTGCCCGCCCAACGACGCGACGAGGTGCACCCTCGTCATGCGACCTCCCGCACGGTGCCGCCGGCGCGCACCTCGTGGACCCGGTCGGCCAGCGCCGCCACCGGGGCGTCCAGGACCAGGTCGTCGGTGATGAAGACGGCCAGCCGGCCTGCACCCGCAGCGCGGAGCCTGACCGCCTTGGCGTGCGACTCGTTGTTGGTGAGCTTCCACCCCTGCGCCTCGCTGCCGTGCACCTCCGGGATGCCCAGGAGCCTCGCGAAGTGGAGGGCGTAGACCTCGGGCGCCGCCGTGGTGAGGATGGTCCGGCCGGGCCAGCGGTCGATCATCTCGACCACCGCCGGGTGCCCGCACCTGTCCAGCATGGACTGCGCCCACGCCGCGGCGTCCTGCGGAGCGATGGTCCCCCCCAGGCGGCAGACGACCACCTTCAGGTGGTGGTGTCCCGCCAACCGCACTCGACGGAGAGCTACGACGGAGACGAGTCCGACCAGGGCAGGCAGCCGCCTGGACCGCCACAGCTCCCGAGCCAGGAACCGCACGAAGTGCGGGAAGGTGTTGGTGCCCACGACCGTCCCGTCGAGGTCCGAGGCGAGGACGAGCGGCTCGCCCCGCTCAGGCATCGAAGCTCGACGGCAGGCGGAGGAGCAGGCGGCCCCGGATGACGTAGTCGGGCTCGACCGGAGGACGGCGCCACGTCGTGGCGATCGCAGCGGTCCTGACCTGGGCGCCAGGGTTGGCGGCCGCCACGGCGTCCGTGACACCCCTCAGCGTCTGTCCCGAGTCCACGGTGTCGTCCACGACGGCGATCCGGGCCGCGCCCACGACCGCGGCAGCTAGCAGGTCCGGCCTCACGATCTGCGAGGACGGGTGAGGACGGGGCGCCCCGAGGAGCCGGCGCGGCAGCCCGCCGCGGGCCCGCAGGCGGTCGACCGCCCCCCCCAGGTGGAAGCGGGCCTCGCGGTACTCCACCTCGAACCACCGGGCCGCGTTGGCCAGCGTCTCCGGCATGGCCTTGAGGGCCCAGGCGAAGACCGGCTTCTGCTTGAGCCGGGTGCCCGGTCGCTGGCTGCGAGTGATCACCAGGCGGGGTGCACCGTCGAGCGCCGAGACGACGTGCTCGGCCACGTCCGCTCCGCCGGTGGCGATCCCCACCACGACGTCCGGGGCGAAGTCCTGCAGCTGCTGCGCGAGGCACTGGCACATCTCGCGGAGCCCTTCCTCGTCCAGCCGTCTCACCAGCGGTCTCGAGAGTCGCACCACGCCTCCTGACTCGGTCACGGCAGCGCGGCTCCTCTTCCCAGCATGCCGCTGAGGAGGCTAACAGCGCGCTCTCGACGTCCTGGGGCCTCCAGGCGCCTGGCACACGAACGGCCCACAGAGGGCCGGGAGAGCACCAGCCGTCGCCTCCTCCGCTGCGCCCTGGGTCCTCAGCTGGTCGAGCAGCTGGATCCCGCGGTGCCGGCCGGGCTCAGCTCGAGGTCCTTGCGCAGCTCGCGCGGCAGGGAGAACAGCAGGTCCTCCTGCGCCGTGCGCACCTCCTCCGGCTCGCCGTAGCCGTGCTGGGCCAGCAGCTCGAGCACCTCGCGCACGAGGATCTCGGGCACCGAGGCCCCGGAGGAGACGCCGACCACGTCGACGCCCTCGAACCACGCCGGGTCGACCTCGGCGGCGGTGTCCACCCGGTGCGAGGCGCTGGCGCCGTACTGCAGCGCCACCTCGACCAGCCGCACCGAGTTCGAGGAGTTCGCCGAGCCCACGACGATGACGAGCTGGGCCTGCTCGGCGAGCTTCTTCACCGCCACCTGGCGGTTCTGCGTGGCGTAGCAGATGTCGTCGCTCGGCGGGTCCTGCAGGGAGGGGAAGCGCTCGCGCAGGCGGCGGACGGTCTCCATCGTCTCGTCGACGCTGAGCGTGGTCTGCGAGAGCCAGACCACCTTGTCGGGGTCGCGCACCGTGACGGCGTCGACGGAGTCGGGCCCGTCGACGAGCTGCACGTGCTCGGGGGCCTCCCCGGCGGTGCCCTCGACCTCCTCGTGACCGGCGTGGCCGATGAGGAGGATGTCGAAGTCGTCGCGGGCGAAGCGCACGGCCTCGCGGTGCACCTTGGTGACCAGCGGGCAGGTCGCGTCGATCGAGAGCAGCGAGCGGGCGTCCGCGGCCTGGCGCACGGCCGGCGAGACCCCGTGGGCGGAGAAGACCACGCGGGCGCCCTCGGGCACCTCGTCGGTGTCGTCGACGAAGACGGCGCCGCGGCGCGAGAGCGTCTCGACGACGTGCTTGTTGTGGACGATCTCCTTGCGCACGTAGACCGGGGAGCCGTAGTGCTCCAGCGCCTTCTCCACGGTCACCACCGCGCGGTCCACGCCGGCGCAGTAGCCGCGGGGAGCGGCCAGCAGCACCCGGCGCCGGCCCGGTGCGGCCGGCGCAGCGCCCGCGGGGGCCGTCTCGGTGCGGAGGGCGGCGGTGGTCGGCGTGGCTGTCACCCCTCCATCGTAGGTTGTGCGGGTGGTCGCTGCGGAGGAGTCCGAGCCCGGTCCCCCGGCCGGGGCTCCCGGCGCGCCCGCGGGGCCGCGCGCGCTGCCCGCCACCGCAGCCCAGACCAGCGCCGAGCAGCCCTGGCCGGTGCGGCTGCTCACCGCCAAGATCGCCGACTACGTCGCGAAGATGCCGAGCGTCTGGGTCGAGGGCCAGGTGGTGCAGTCGGTCAACCGCCCCGGCACGACCACCTGCTACCTCACCCTGCGCGACACCGACGTCGACATGTCCCTGCCGGTCACCGCGCACGTGCGCCTGCTGCAGGCCCTGCCCGACGGGCTGGCCGAGGGCGCCCGGGTCGTGGTCCGGGCCAGCCCGGAGTTCTGGACCAAGCGGGGCAGCCTGCAGCTGGCGGCCACCGACCTGCGCCCGGTCGGCGTCGGCGAGCTGCTCGCCCGGATCGCCCACCTCAAGCGCCTGCTCGCCGCCGAGGGCCTCTTCGACGCCGGGCGCAAGAAGCCGCTGCCGTTCCTGCCGCGCGTGGTGGGCCTGGTCTGCGGGCGCGCCAGCGCCGCCGAGCGCGATGTGCTGCGCACCGCGCGCGACCGCTGGCCCGGCGTGCGCTTCGACGTCCGCCAGGTCGCCGTCCAGGGGGTGGGGGCGGTCTCCGAGGTCAGCGCCGCGGTCGCCGCGCTGGACGCCGAGCCGGAGGTCGACGTCATCGTCGTCGCCCGCGGCGGCGGCTCCCTCGAAGACCTGCTGCCCTTCAGCAACGAGACGCTGCTGCGCGCCGTGGCCGCCTGCACGACTCCGGTGGTCAGCGCGATCGGCCACGAGGTCGACGACCCGCTGCTCGACCTCGTGGCCGACGTCCGGGCCTCCACCCCCACCGACGCCGGCCGGCGGGTGGTGCCGGCGGTGGCCGAGGAGGTCGCCGGCCTGGCCGCCGCCCGCACCCGGCTGGGCCGGGCGGTCACCCGCCGCCTGGACGCCGAGGCCGCCGCCCTCGCGGCGCTGCGCTCGCGCCCGGCGCTGGCCGACCCGCACCGGGTCCTCGGCGAGCACGCCCGCGGCGTGGCCGAGGCGCGCGACCGCGCCCGCCGCGGCCTCGACGCCGCGCTGCACCGCGCGCAGGGCCAGGTCGACTCGCTGGCCGCGGCCGTGCGCACCCTCTCCCCCGCCTCCACCCTGGCCCGCGGCTACGCGGTGCTGCAGACCGACGAGGGCGCGGTGGTCCGCTCCCCCGAGGACGTCGAGCCCGGCGACTGGCTGCGGGCCCGCCTGGCCACCGGCTCGCTCGTGGTCGAGGTGGTCGACGCGGAGGACCCCGACGACGACGCGCAGGAGGACGGCGATGAGTGAGACCGACGTGGCCCAGCTCGGCTACGAGCAGGCCCGCGACCAGCTGGTGGAGGTGGTGCGGCGGCTGGAGGCCGGCGGCGTGCCGCTGGAGGAGTCGCTGCAGCTGTGGGAGCGCGGCGAGGCCCTCGCCGGGCGCTGCCAGCAGTGGCTGGACGGCGCCCGCGCGCGCCTGGACGCCGCCCGCCAGCCCGCCGCGGAGGGCGACGAGGGCTGAGCCCGCCGCAGCCCGGTGGGGGTCAGCGCCTCAACCGGTGCTCAGCCGGTGCTCAGTCGGTGCTCAGCCGGTGCTCAGTCGGTGCTCAGCCGGTGCTCAGTCGGTGCTCAGCCGGTGCTCAGCCGGTGCTCAGCCGGTGACGGCCTCGGCGAGGACCTCGAGCTCGGCCAGGCGGGCCCTCCCGCTGACCACCGTGGTGGTGTCGTCCTGCTCGCGCACGAGGCTGAGGCGGGCCGGCTCGTCGCCGTCGTCGAGCAGCTGCCAGGTCTGCCCGCCGACCTCGCGCTCGCCCTGCTCCTCGCCCTCGCCGGTGACGGCCTGGACCCAGGACGGCGTGGCGCCGCGGGTCACGTCGACGATGGCCGAGCCCTCCCGCGGCGTCAGGTAGCCCACGTGCCAGGTCGGCAGGCCCTCGGTGGTGTCAGGGGCGAAGCGGGCGCCTGTGGCCTCCCACCCGCCGGGCAGTTGGGGCTCGCTCACCGGCAGGCCGGCCGCGACGGCGCGCGCCGTGGCGTCGGCGACGTCCACCGGCCGCTCGATCCGGCCGCCCTGGCGGCCGGCAAGCAGACCGATGACGAGCACGATGGCCAGCACGACGAGCACCGAGCGGACCATGTCCGCCGCCGTGCCCCCGCCACGGCGGCGCTGCGGCGCGGGTGCCGGCCCGGGAGGCGGCCCTGCGGGGGCGGAGGTGCTCACCGGCCCATCCTCCCACCGCCGCTACGATCCCCGGCGACCGATCGGTGGCGATCGGCCGGAGGCCGGGAGGCCTCGAAGAGCCCGGGGAGGCTGGGATGAGCAGGATCCTCGTGGTCGGCGAGGCACTGGTGGACGTCGTGGTCCGCCCGGACGGCAGCACCAGCGAGCACCCCGGTGGCAGCCCCGCCAACGTGGCGCTGGGCCTCGCGCGCCTCGGCCGCCCCACCTCGCTGCTGACCGCCCTCGGCGACGACGCCCGCGGCCGGGCGGTGCTGGACCACCTGGGCGCCTCGGGCGTGGAGGTCGTCGAGGGCAGCGTGCAGCCCGGCCCGACCTCGGTGGCCACCGCGACGCTCGCCGAGGACGGCCAGGCCAGCTACGTCTTCGACCTGCGCTGGGAGCTCGGCGACGCGGAGCTGCCCGCGGAGCCGGTGGCGGTGCACACCGGCTCGATCGGCGCCGTCCTGCCGCCCGGCGGCGCGACCGTGGAGCGGATCCTGCGCGCCGCGCGGACGGCGTCCACGACGAGCTACGACCCGAACCTGCGCCCCGACCTCATGGGCAGCGCCGAGGCGGTGCTCCCGCGGGTGGAGGCGCTCGTCGCGGCCAGCGACGTCGTCAAGCTCAGCGACGAGGACGCCGACTGGCTGGTGCCCGGCGTGCCGGTGGAGGAGCTGGCGGCCCGGTGGCTGCAGCAGGGCCCGGCCGTCGTCGTGGTGACCATGGGCGGCTCGGGCATGTACGCGCTGTGCCGCGCCGGCGAGGTCTCGGTCCAGGCGCCGCGCGTCGACGTCGCCGACACCGTCGGCGCCGGCGACTCGGCGATGGCCGCCCTGCTCGACGGCCTGTGGGAGCACGACCTGCTCGGCGCGGCCGCCCGCGAGGCGCTGACCGCGATCAGCACCGACGTGCTGGAGCAGGTCGTGCGGCACGCCGTCACCGCCGCCGCGATCACGGTCTCCCGGCCCGGCGCCGACCCGCCGACCCGCACCGACCTGGCGCGCCCCGCCCGCCGCCTCTGACCCGCCCCGGCAACCGCGCTCCTCGGCAGGAGTGCGGTTCCAGGGCCCTCGCGAACCGCACTCCTCGGCAGAAGTGCGGTTCAAGGGCGCTCGCGAACGGCACTCCTCGGCAGGAGTGCGGTCGGCGGGAGCACCCCGGGACAGGGGCGACCGCAGCGGCCGGGCATCGGGCAGGCTGTACCCCGTGTCCGTGCTGAACCGACCTGCAGGCGCCGAGCGCCCCTCCACCCCCGAACAGGCCTGGACCGTGCTGCGCGCGGGCAACGCGCGCTTCGCCGCCGGCGCCTCCTCCTCCGCCGACACCAGCCCGGGCCGCCGGGCCGAGCTCGCCGCCGGGCAGCGGCCGTTCGCGCTGGTCTTCGGCTGCTCGGACTCCCGCGTGGCCGCCGAGCTCGTCTTCGACCAGGGCCTGGGCGACCTCTTCGTCGTCCGCACCGCCGGCCACGTCGTCGACAGCGGTGTGCTGGGCTCCGTGGAGTTCGGCATCGCGGTCCTCGGCATCCCCCTCGTCGTCGTGCTCGGGCACGAGGACTGCGGCGCCGTCGCGGCCACGGTCGAGGCCCTCGACGACGGCGTCATGCCGGGCGGCTACGTGCGCGACGTCGTCGAGCGCGTCATGCCGAGCGTGCTCAGCGCCCGCCGCGCCGGGGCCACGACGATGGAGGGCATCCAGGGCGAGCACGTGCGCCACACCGCCCGCCTCCTGGCCGAGCGCTCGGTCGTCGTGGCCGACGCCGTGGCCAGCGGGCGCTGCGCGGTGGTCGGCGCCACCTACAGCCTGCTCGGCGGGCACGTGCGCCTCGGCGACGTCGTCGGCGAGGCCGGGAACGACCTGGCGTGAGCCGCCGGGACGCCGGGGCGGGCGCCGAGGACGACGACGACCGGTCCGGCACCTCGTGGGAGGACGCCGCCTGGGAGGAGTCGACCTGGACCGAGCTGGGCCGCGAGGACGGCGTGATGGGCGAGATCGTGCTGCGCCGCCGGCCCACCCCGCGAGGCCCGCTCGTCGACCTCGTCTGCGCCGGCGTCATGGTCATGGACGACCAGGACACCGAGAGCGAGCGCGAGCTGGCCACCGCGGCGCTCGCCGCGCTGGACGGCGACCGCCTCGACGTCGTCATCGGCGGGCTCGGCCTCGGGTTCACGCTGCTGACCGCCCTGGCCGACCCGCGGGTGGCCAGCGCCACGGTGGTCGAGGTCGAGCCGGCGATCGTCGGCTGGGTCGGGCAGGGCCTGGTGCCCGCCACGGCCGGCGTCCTGGACGACCCGCGCACCCGCGTCGTGGTCGGGGACGTCACGCAGGTGCTGCCGGCCCTGCCCGAGGCGAGCGCGGACGCCGTCCTGCTCGACGTCGACAACGGGCCGAGCTTCCTCGTCGCCGAGACCAACGCCGACCTCTACGACCCAGCGTCCCTGGCCGTGGCCGGCACCCGGCTGCGCCCGGGCGGGCTGCTCGCGATCTGGTCGGCGTCAGCGGCCCCCGAGCTGGCCTCGGCCATGGGGCGCTCGGTGGGACCGGTGCACGTGCACCGCTCGACGGTCCGCCGCGAGGGCCGCGACCTGGACTACTGGGTGCTGCTGGCCCGGCGGCCCGGAGCGCGCGCCACCTGACACCATGGCGTCATGGTGGATGTCAACGACGACGGTTACCGGATCGAGCACGACACGATGGGCGAGGTGCGGGTGCCCGCAGCGGCCCTGTACCGGGCCCAGACGCAGCGTGCGGTGGAGAACTTCCCGATCAGCGGGACCCCGCTGGAGCGCAGCCACATCGAGGCCCTGGCCCGGGTGAAGAAGGCGGCGGCGCGCGCGAACGCCGAGCTCGGCGTCCTGGACGCCGACGTGGCCGAGGCGGTGGCCGCGGCGGCGGAGGAGGTGGCGCGCGGCGACCACGACGCGCACTTCCCGGTGGACGTGTTCCAGACCGGGTCGGGCACGTCGTCGAACATGAACGCGAACGAGGTGATCGCCACCCTGGCCACCCGCGCCCTGGGCCGCGACGTGCACCCCAACGACCACGTCAACGCCTCGCAGTCCTCCAACGACGTCTTCCCGACCTCGGTGCACGTGGCCGCCACGAGCGCGGTCGTCAAGGACCTGGTCCCGTCGCTGGAGCACCTGGCGGAGTCCCTGGAGCGCAAGGCCGCCGAGTTCGCGACCGTGGTCAAGAGCGGGCGCACCCACCTCATGGACGCCACCCCGGTCACCCTCGGCCAGGAGTTCGGCGGCTACGCCGCGGCGGTGCGCTACGGCGTCGAGCGCCTGCACGCGTCGCTGCCGCGGGTCGCCGAGGTGCCGCTGGGCGGCACCGCGGTGGGCACCGGGATCAACACCCCGGCCGGGTTCCCGCAGCGGGTGATCGAGCTGCTCGCGCAGGACACCGGGCTGCCGCTGACCGAGGCGCGCGACCACTTCGAGGCGCAGTCCGCCCGCGACGGCCTCGTGGAGCTGTCGGGGATGCTGCGCACGATCGCCGTGAGCCTCACGAAGATCAACAACGACCTCCGCTGGATGGGCTCGGGCCCCAACACCGGGCTCGGCGAGCTGCGCATCCCCGACCTGCAGCCGGGCTCGTCGATCATGCCGGGCAAGGTGAACCCGGTGGTCAACGAGGCGGTGCTCATGGTCGCCGCGCAGGTCGTCGGCAACGACGCCACGGTGGCCTGGGCCGGCGCCTCGGGCGCCTTCGAGCTCAACGTGCAGATCCCCGTGATCGCCAAGAACCTGCTCGAGTCGGTGCGGCTGCTGGCCAACGGCTGCCGAGTGCTCGCCGACAAGGTGATCGACGGGCTCGAGGCCGACGTCGAGCAGGCGCGGCACTACGCGGAGGCCTCGCCCTCGATCGTCACGCCGCTGAACCGCGTCATCGGCTACGAGGCGGCGGCCAAGGTGGCCAAGCACGCGGTGGCCACCGGGACGACGGTGCGCGAGGCCGTGGTCGCTCTCGGCTTCGTCGAGCGGGGCGAGGTCACCGAGGAGCAGCTGGACGCCGCCCTCGACGTCCTGGCGATGACCCGACCGCCTCAGCGGTCGAGGGCGTAGACGGCCACCCAGTCGACCTGCACGTGCCCGGCCACCGACGGGTCGGGCGCGCCGTAGGCGGTCTCCGTCTGCAGGACCCAGTGCATCGGCGTGGCCGGGGAGCGGTCGGAGGCGCCGACCACTGCGCCGTCGTACAGGTAGACCACGCCCTCGGGGGTCCACTCGACGGTCGCGGTGTGCCACCCGCCGAAGCGGAGCCCGGTGTCGGTCTTGAACCAGTCCTCCTCGGGCCGCCCGACCCGCTTGTTCACCGCGGTGATCGTCCCGTCCAGATCGCCCTCGGGGAAGTCGACCTCCCCGTCCGCCCAGTCGTCGCTGTCGGGCCACAGCAGCCAGGCGACCTTGTACCCGGGCACCGGGTCGGCGCGGAAGCGGACGGTGAACCTGCCGTAGAGCTGGCCGCCCCACGAACCGGTGACCAGGGGCACCGGAGCGGCCACCAGCGCCTGGCCGTCCTCGGTGCGCAGGTGCAGGTCCAGCACGCCGTCGCTCACCGACGCGACCCTCGACTCGCTGTACAGACCGGCGCCCGAGGTGTCGGTCAGGCCCTCGTACCCGGTCCAGCGGTCGGCGTAGGCGGTGCCGGGGAACCGGCTGAGCGGGGCATCGACCAGGAAGTCGTCCACGAACGTCTGGCGCCACCCCGGCAGGTCGCCCACCGGGGCGCCTCCGGCGACCACCGGGGGGAAGGGCCCGCCGGGTGGCTCGTCAGCGGGCACCGGCACGGGGACGCCCTCGTCGGTCGCGGTGGGGGCCGACGGCGTCGGTGCCGCGACCGGTGCGGCGACCGGCGCGCCGGGCAGCGCCGACGGGCTCGCCGCCACCGCTCCGGCTCCGGACGGCGACCCGGCCCCGGACGGCGGCCCGAGCGGCGGCGCGCCGTCCCCGGCCTCGAGCGCTGACTGCGACGTCGGAGCGGCCACCGGCCCGACGGGGACCCCGCTGACGGCCGAGGCCCCGGCGGCCGCGAGCACCACGCCTCCGGCGACGGCGCGCCCCACGAGCGCGGCCGACCGGTCCCGGCCGCCGCCTTGCCGGTGGCGGTGCCGCCGGGACCGGTCGCTGGAGCTCCGTCGGGTGGTCACGGGGTGGGGCTCCGTCCTGGAGGAGTCGGGGGCACCGGTCGCGCCGGTCGCCGGTCGCGCTCCGATCAGGCGTGCTGGTACGCGCGCTCGTCCACCGCGGTGCGGGGCGCCGGGAGGACGACCGCGGCGGCCGGGGCAGCGGCGCGCCGGCGGGAGCGCCGCTCGTCGAGGATGGTCCCGAGGACCCGGAAGCCGTCCCGGAAGGTGTTGAGGTTGCTCTGACCCGAGCGGCGCTCGTACTCGAAGCTGGCCACCTCGCTGATGGCCTTGCCGGCGACCGCGACGCGCACGTTGATCATCGTCTCGATCTCGAACCCGTCGCCCCACTGGGCGTCGGTCGTGCCGTGGGCGGTCGGCAGGGCGAAGGCCTCGACGCACTCGCGCGTGAACGCGTTGTAGCCGTAGCAGAGGTCGCTGAAGCGGCTGCCGAACAGCGCGTTGGTCAGCGTGTTCAGGCCCCAGTTCCCGGCGCGGCGCAGGGCGGTGATGTCGTCGCTCCCGCCGCCGGTGCAGAAGCGCGACCCCTTGGCGTAGTCCGCACCGGCGTCCAGGGCGGCCACGAAGTCCGTGATCTCGGCCGGGTCCATCGACCCGTCGGCGTCGATCATGACGATGTAGTCGCCCGTGGCGGCCTCGAAGCCGGCCGCGAGGGCGTTGCCCTTGCCGCGGCGGGTCTGCTGCACGACGACGACGTCGGGGCGCACCGCGCGCGCCGCCTCCACCGTGCCGTCGGAGGAGTGGCCGTCGACCAGGATGACCTCGGAGACCATGTCGGGCAGCCGCTCCAGGACCCAGCCGACGTTCTTGGCCTCGTTCTTGGTGGGGATGATGACGCTGACCGACGCCGTGGTGGTGTTCTGGCTCATGACGACCCCCGTGCTCGCACTGGACCGGGTCGGTTTCGCCACTCGCTCCCCCACCTCGCATGCGGCGACCATGTCGCGAGGCGGGATCTTCGCGTTCCCCAGCGGCCGATCGTGGCCGCAGGTCGAAACTACGGACGGTCACGGCTGGACGACAACGGCCTGTCACTCGATGTGACCAGTTCGGCCTCCAGCTGGGGGGGGCCGAGCGACACATCGGCGAGAATCAGTTACGCTGAGTCACGGATTCGGGGGGCTCGCTGCACCGACGAGGCCGTCGAACCACGCTACGAGGTCGCTCGACTGGTAGCAGGAGCCGTCGAGGTGCGGGCCCTCGCACGTCACGACGGTCGCGTCGACCGCTGTCCCGACGCGGTCCAGGAACGGCTGGACGTGCTGGGCGGTGGGCACGACGTCGTCCTCGTCGCTGACGTAGAACCGGAAGTGCTGGCCCTGCAGCTCAGCGGGCGGCAGGGTGAGCGGGTCGTCGCCGGCGAGCAGTGGACGGCCCCACGCCTCCTCGGCGGCGTCGGCGTACGCCGCCCCCGAGGGCGCCGCGAGGCTGAGGGCCGGGGCGATCCCGGCGACGCCGAGCAACCCGTCGACCCGCCCTGGCACCGACAGCGGCAGCGCGGCGAGGCCACCCATCGACTCGGCGAGGAACAGGACCCGGGAGGTGCCGTAGCGCTCCGACGCCGCCGCGACGAGGTCGAGGTAGTCCTGCTGGGCGGTCGGGCTGCCGAAGTTGTTGCCGTGCGCCTCGGTGGCCACCACGGCGTAGTCGTGCTCGACGAGGGCCTGCACGAGCGCGCCGAGCTCAGGGCGCTCGACGATGCTGTCCACGGGGGTGTCGTGCCCGTGGAAGTAGACCACCAGCGCCTTGGGGACCCCGCCCTCGCGGCTGACGCCCACGACGGGCTGGCCCTCCAGCACCGACTCCTCGACGGCCCGGCGCACCTCGACGGCCTCGGGCCCGGCGCACCCGCCCACGACCGCGGCCACGACGAGCACCGCCACGGCGACGAGCGGGGTCCTCACCGGGTCCCGCTGTCGGACCCGGCGAGGGCCGGGGACTGGAGCAGGCCGACCGGGTCGTCCACGAGACGCCGCAGCGCCTCCCGCACCGCGTCGCGGGGGAAGACGTCCTGGTCGTAGGAGATGGAGACGTGCCACGTCCGCCCGTCGTTGAAGTAGGACACGGTGACCCCCTCGCCCGGCCCGGGCGAGAGCAGCCCGAGCAGGCGGCGCTCGTACGCCGGGGTGTCGCCGTACATCTCGGCGCAGCTCGTGCTCGACACCCCGGAGACGGCGACCTGCGGGCGGGGTTCCAGCGGCAGGCTCAGGGGCGCGGCGGACGGCGCGCCCCTGCGCGGACCGGACCACCGGGCCGCGGCGGCGCGGGCGCGGTGCCTCAGCACCCCGATCACCAGGGAGGTCAGGGGCTGGTCCTCCTCGAGGGCGACGCGCAGCGCCGCCTGGGCCGACACCGCGGACCAGACCTCGTCGGTCTGCAGCTGGAGGGTGCTGGCGAAGTTGCCGTGGACCGTCGTGCCCGCGGGCGCGTAGCGACGGGCGTCGACGAGCAGGGTGGGCGTGCCGCGCGGCGCCAGACCGACGGCGCCGAGGGCGGCGTGGGCGAGCTGGACCTGGACGGCCGCCCCGCCGACCTGCTGGGGCTGCTCGCGCATCCACTCCCGGAGGTGGCGGCGGGTGTCCTCCGACATCCGGCCGGCCTCCACCGCCAGGGCGGGCGCCCAGGGAGCCGTGCGCGCCTCCGCGGCGTCCGGCTGGTGGGCGGGGGCGGTGGCGGGCGCAGCCCTCAGCCTGGCCGCCACCAGGCGGGCGCCGGCCGCGGCGCGGCGCGCCGCGCGCGCCGGGTGGCGCCCGTAGTGGTGGACGAGGGTGCGGAGCAGGGGCTGCGGAGTGCTGGGCACGCGCATCCGCGCGGGCACCTCGCCGGTCCGGGCGGTCTCCACGAGACCGCTCAGGAGGGGCAGGAGCATCCCGGCGTCACCCACCGCGTGGGGCATGAACAGGCTCAGGTACCTGCCGGCCACGACCCACTGGACCCCCACGCGCTCCTCGGGCCGGGGCAGCGCCGCGTGGATGAACTCGGTGAGCTCCACCTCGTCGCAGCTGGGCCCGGTGTGCCGGACGACCGCCGCCCGTCCCGCCTCGGGCGCCGTCAGGCCGGCGTCCACCCACCGGGCGCGCCTGCGGTCCAGCAGCTGCCCGATGTGGGCGTCGGGCACGTGCTCCGCCAGCGCTCCCGCGGCGGCCTGCAGGTCGGCCAGCGGCGGCAGGTCCATCGGCCCCGCCGTGATGATCGACCACATGCCCGCCCACGGCCGGTCCAGCGCTCTCAGCCCTCGTGCGTCCATGGAGAGTCCCTCGGCGCCGCGGGCCGAGCACCGGATAGGCCGATCGGGGGGCCGCACTGCGCCTCCCGAGGGACGGCGGCGCGGCTCGGGGTCAGCGCGCCGTCATCGCAGGTAGCGTCCGGGCAGCCCTGGCCTGCCCAGGGCCCCTGCACCCGCCGGTCGCCCACCCCGCGCCCGCCCGGGTGCGCCGATCGAGGGAGCCCAGCACGTGACCGCACCGGTGACCACCGAGATCGACGTCCCTGCGCGCGGAGCGGAGGACGCGCCGCCCGCCCCGCGGGCCTCCCGCACCTTCGAGCTGGACTCGATCGCCCTCGCGGCCTCCACCGGCGTGACGGGGATCGTCGGCATCGCGTTCTGGGCCGTGGCGGCGAACGTCTACACCCCCGCCCAGGTGGGGCAGGGCTCGGCCGTGGTGACGGCGGCCACGCTGCTGGGCACGGTGGCCAACGTCAGCCTGGGCGGCATGTACGAGCGCTTCCTCCCGCTCGCCGGGCGCCGGGCGGGCCGCCTCCTCGGCCAGGGGATGGCCATCAGCGCGTGCCTGGCCGTGGTGCTGGGGATCGGCTACACCCTCCTCGCGCCGACCGAGCGGCTGTTCACCTCCCCCGCACAGCTGGTCGCCTTCCCGGCCATGGTGGCCGTGATGTCGACGTTCTCGCTCCAGGACAACGTCCTGACCGGGCTGCTCGCGGCCCGGTGGGCGGCGGTCAAGAACATCGCGCACTCCGTGGCCAAGCTCGCCCTGCTGGTGGCGCTCGCCGTCGCAGCCAGCGGCTTCTCCATCGCCATCGCCTGGGTCGCGCCGGCCATCGTGATCTCCAGCCTCATCGCGGCGGGCGTCGTCCGGCGGGCGCTGCGCGGCCCGGCCTTCTCCGCCCCCGCGGCGCTGCCGCCGCGGGCCGAGCTGTGGCGGTACTTCGGCGCCACGTACGGCATCACGGTGGTGGCGACGCTGACGCCGCTGGTCGTGCCCCTGATCATCGTCAACCGCTTCGGCACGGAGGAGAACGCCTACTTCACGATGGCGTGGACCCTGGTCAGCGCCTTCGCCCTCCTGATGTCCACCCTGGGGGGCCCGTTCATCGCCGCGGCCTCCGCGCAGTCGGCACGGGTGTGGCACCTCACCCGGCGGTTCGCCGTGCTCCTGACCGGCGCGTCGACGTCCGGAGGGCTCTTCCTGGTCCTGGCAGCGCCCTGGCTCATGGGCCTGCTGGGGAAGGACTACGGCACGGAGAGCGCCACGCTGGTGTTCATCATGGGGTTCGGCCTGCCCGTGTCCACCATCGCCGTCCTGTACTCCGCCCTGGCCCGCATCACGCGCCGGCTGACCCTGGCCGTGGTGGGCCAGTGCGTCCACACCGTCCTGCTGATCGCCGCCGTCGAGGTCCTGTCAGGGCGCCTGGGCCTGCCCGGGGTGGCTGTCGCCTACCTGGGCACCGAGGTCCTGTTCGCCGTCGCCCTGGCCGTGCCGACCGCTCGCCTGCTGCGCGAGGTCCGGTCCTCGAAGGGCTGACCCGGCCGGGCTGACCCGGCCGGCAGCCGGGAGGGGTCAGCGGCCCTGCGTCAGCGCCCGGATCACCGAGGACCACTCGCGCAGCACGCCCTCGGGGCTGTACCTCTGGACGTGCTCGCGGCCGGCTGCACCCATCGCCACCCGGAGCTCGGGGTCGTCCATGAGCCGCGCCAGGGAGGCGCCCAGCGCCTCGTCGTCGCCCACGGGGCTGAGGTAGCCGGTGCGCCCGTCGTCGACGAGGTCGCGCACGCCCGCTCCGCAGTCGGTGGCGACGCACGGGAGCCCGACGACCATCGCCTCCGCCAGCACCAGACCCATCCCCTCGCTGGGCGAGGACAGGGCCGCGACGGAGGCGCGGGCCAGGTGCGCGCCCAGGTCCGGCGTGGGGCCCATGAGCCTCGCGGTGCCCGAGACGCCGAGGTCAGCGGCGAGGTCCCTCAGAGCCGCCTCGCTGGGCCCCTGGCCCCAGATCTCCAGCCGCCAGTCCGGGCGCTGGGGGCTGACGCGGGCCCAGGCCCTCAGCAGGACGTCGTAGGCCTTCTCGGGGTGGTAGCGCCCGGCGGCGATGACGACCTGCTCCCGCTCCGGGGCGCTCGCCCCGGTCGTCGCCCCCAGCTCCACGGGGTTGCGCATCACGCTGGTCCCCGGGAGGCCCGCGCGCCGGAACGCGGCCGCGTCCTCCTCGTTGAGCACCTGGAGCGCCGCCGTCCCCGCAGCGATGCGGCGCAGCCGGGCCAGGTCGTGGGTGGACGCCGCAGCCTCGAACGAGCAGTGGTACTGGGCGACGAGGTGCACCCCCAGGTCCCCCTGCTGGGCAGCGGCCAAGGCGTACTCCGCGGCCCGCGGCTGCGTGAGCACGACGACGGCGCCGGGGCGCTGGAGGAGGTAGCGCCGCAGGTCCTGCACCGCAGCGTCGAACTCCCGCAGCTGCCGCGACTCCCCCCGCACCCGGAGCTTCAGCCGCTCCCACCGGTCGAGGGGGGTGTACAGCAGCCGGCTGGGACGGGGGTGCAGCACCACCTCGGGCGGCGCGTGCCTGGTGGGGGGGCGCCAGGACGCCGTGGACGGCTCCAGGCCCACGAGCTCCACCGGGTGGCCGGCGTCCACGAGGTGGTCGGCCAGCACGCGCACCACCCGCTGCACGCCGCCCACGACGTCCAGGAGGTCGACCACGATGACCACCCGCGGTGGCTGCGCCGCGGAGGTGACGCTCGCGGACGTCGCCTCCGGCTCCTGCACGGTCGTCACGCCACCCTCCTCCACTGCCAGCGCAGCACCGCCGCGTACGCGCGGGGACTCACCGCGAGCACGGCCGCCGCCCCGGCCAGGTGCAGGCGCCCGGCCCGCACCAGGGCCACCACGTCGGCCAGGACCACGCGCGCCCGAGCGTCCCGGACCGCCCGGGAGGCGAGCTCCTCGCCCGCCGGGTCCAGCCCGCCGTCGCTGGACGCCTGCAGCGCCATGTTCGCCAGGGGCAGCACGGCGTCGCGGTAGAGGTGCTCCACGCGGAGCCCCCGCCAGGACCGCTCCAGACCCGCGGCCCGCAGCTCCGAGCGGACGCCGTCCGCCACGGTGAGGAGGTCCAGCGTCTGCGCGCCGAAGCGCGTGGAGATGGACACGGGGTTGCGGGTGTAGCGGTAGAGGGGCTCGTCCGTGAGGGCCACGCGCTCCACCGCCAGCGCCACCTGCAGGACCGCCGGGAAGTCCTCGTAGGCCACGCCGACCGGGAAGGGGTCGGCCGGCAGCCGCTCGCGGCGGAACACCTTGTTCCAGGCGTAGCCGCGCACGCGCCCGGCGAGCAGGAGCTCCGCCAGCTCCCGGCCCGAGCAGTGGGTGAGCCCGTAGGGCCCCTCCTCGACGTCGAGCGGGGCGCCCGCCAGGTCGACCCTGAGCGTGCGGCAGACGGCGACGTCCGCTCCGCCGTCCTCGAGGAGGGAGACCATGCGGGCCAGAAACGTCGGCTCCGCGCTGTCGTCGCTGTCGAGGAACCACACCAGGTCGCCGTCCGCCGCGGCGAGCCCGGTGTTGCGGGCGGCGCCCAGGCCCCGGTTGCCCTCGTGCCTCAGGACGACGTGGGGGACGCCGAGCCGCTGCAGCTCGCTCTGGGCGAGGTCGACGGAGTCGTCACCGCCGCAGTCGTCGACGAGGAGCACCTGCGCGGGCCGCAGCGTCTGGTCGGCCACCGAGCGCACGCAGGCGACGACGTGCTCGCGGACCCGGTAGACCGGGATGACGACGCTCACCCGCGGGAGCACGCTCACTCCTGCCTCGGGCGCTGGCGGCGCGCCGGCTCCGGCGCTGGGACGTGGTGGCATCCGGGCATGGTCGCTCCTGCAGCGGTCGGAGCGTCCGCGGCGCGCCGCGCGCCGGCTCGAGGACTTCAGCTCTCCTCCAGTGGACGCCAGGGGGACGCCTGCGCACCAGCCTCGTCACACGACTGGGCCAGCAGGAGCGCCCCTCACGAGCCGCTCGTCCAGATCTGGATCTCGGACAGGCCCACGTTGGTGGTCGAGGCGCTGACCGCGGTGACCGTCAACCGCACGCTCGTGGTCGAGCGCGCCGGGAACGACACCCGCACCGGCGACCCGTCGTTGGCCAGCTCCCCCACCGCCACCGACGACCCGTCCGAGAACGTCAACGTCCCCGCCAGCACCTGGTCCGAGGAGTTCGGCCGGTCGAAGAGCACCACCGACGACAGCGACACCGCCTGGCCCCACCGCTCCTGCCACCACGTCCCCGCCCGACCCCACGCACTGGCCCACTCCGCGGTGTAGTCCCCCGGATACCCCGAGACCACCCCGTCGACCGCCTTGTCCGCCGTCTGACCATCAGCAGCGTTCTGCGAGGACGCCGACACCACCCCAGCACCCGCCACATCCACCGACCCCACCGGAGCCGTCGGCGCCGCAGTCGGCGCCGCAGTCGGCGTCGCAGTCGGCGTCGGCGCCGCAGTCGGCGTCGCAGTCGGCGTCGGCGCCGCAGTCGGCGTCGCAGTCGGCGTCGCAGTCGGCGTCGGCGTCGCGGTCGGCGAGCTGGTCCAGGCCTGGATCTCGGACAGGCCCACGTTGGTGGTCGAGGCGCTGACCGCGGTGACCGTCAACCGCACGCTCGTGGTCGAGCGCGCCGGGAACGACACCCGCACCGGCGACCCGTCGTTGGCCAGCTCCCCCACCGCCACCGACGACCCGTCCGAGAACGTCAACGTCCCCGCCAGCACCTGGTCCGAGGAGTTCGGCCGGTCGAAGAGCACCACCGACGACAGCGACACCGCCTGGCCCCACCGCTCCTGCCACCACGTCCCCGCCCGACCCCACGCACTGGCCCACTCCGCGGTGTAGTCCCCCGGATACCCCGAGACCACCCCGTCGACCGCCTTGTCCGCCGTCTGACCATCAGCAGCGTTCTGCGAGGACGCCGACACCACCCCAGCACCCGCCACATCCACCGACCCCACCGGAGCCGTCGGCGCCGCAGTCGGCGTCGCAGTCGGCGTCGGCGCCGCAGTCGGCGCCCCCAGGGTGTACGTCCGCGGGACCCAGCTGCCCTCGGACCTGGCGTTGCACGCCGCCACGTCCTGGCACATCAGGTAGTCGTGGGGCGCGTAGGCCAGCACTGCCGCCCACTTGGCGTCGAGGTCCGCCCCGCTCAGGTTCTTCGGCAGCGCAGCGGAGGTGTAGCCGCGGTAGCCGACCAGCTGGCTCGCCGGCACCGCGGCGTCACGGGCCTGCACCGCGAGGCGCGCGACGGCGTGGTGGTCGCTGTGGTCGCCGTCGCCGAAGCTGCCCTCGTAGTCGAGGGTGCGCACGAGCGTGGCCCCGCTCGCCGACATGACGGCGCCGAGGGTCTGCACCAGCGAGGCCCGCGTGTACGTGCCGCTCCCGTCGAGGGTGCGCAGCGAGGAGATGGACCCCTGGTACAGCTGCTGGAGGCTCGTCCAGCCCGAGCGCTGGCTGCCGCTGCCGTCGGGGAAGCCGTCAGGGAGCCCCATGAAGACGAGGCGGACCGTCGGACGGCCCTCCAGGACGCGCACCGTGACGAGGTGGCCCCCGACGCTCGCCTGCGAGGAGGTCCACGAGTCCGCGACGCCGGCCATCGCGGCGTAGGCGGCCTGGACGCCGTCCGCCCGGCTCTGCGGGTACCAGTCCGCGATGCCCGCGTCCGACGCCGTGACGTAGACCGTGGTGACGCAGGTGCCGGCGCTGACGTCGCGCTGGACGTCGGGGTTGAGGAAGAACAGGTCGTCGTCGTCGTGCGCCACCACGTTCACCGAGCCGCTGGAGGCGCACGCCGCGGGACCGGCCAGGCTCGAGCCGAGGGCGATCGCCGGAGCAGCCGTGACCACCCCGCCGACTAGGCACAGCGCGGCAGCAGCGGCCACCGCGAGCACGGCCGAGAGCGAGCGAGCGCGGAGCCGTGTCGAGGACCTGATCATGACCTGCCCTGGATCGAGGAGGGTGCGGCCGAGGCCGCGCGCCCGCCGTTGTTCGGGAGCACGAGAACAGTCACGGACGGTAGCCAGAGATGCCTGCCGCGGAACAGCCCGTGCAACGCAGTGCCCCCGACCGGCCGCCTCGACGCACGCGAACGGACCGCGGCGGTGACAGTGCGTGAGCAACAGGCCGCTTCCTGTGGTCGCCAGGGTCTCGACCGAAACCCCTCGGGCACCGGCACCACCGCGTAGCGTGCTCACGGCACCGCGCTGGTGCAGACCCGAGGAGGACACCGTGGAGACCGCCGCGACGGCCCCTGCGCCCCGCTTCTGCTACATCGTCATGTGCCACACCGACGCGCCCGGGGTGCTCCGGCTGGCCCGGCGCATCCGCGAGCTGTCGCCGACGGCGGAGGTGCTGGTGCGGCACAACCAGGGCCCCGACTACCTCACCGCCTCCGAAGCCGCGGAGGTCGGCGCCCGGCTCCTGGTCAGCGAGATCCCGGTGGTCTGGGGGGACTGGAACCTCGTCGAGGCCGCCGTGGAGGCGTTGGAGCACGCCCGCGCCACCACGGACGCGGACTGGTTCGCGTTCGTCTCCGGCCAGGACTACCCCGTGCGGCACCTGGCCACGTGGGAGGGCCACCTGGCCGGCCGGGGCGACGCCGCCTTCCCCCACGTGGCGCCGAACCCCGAGGACCACGCCTACCTGTGGTCGCGCTGGACGCCGCCCCGCGTGCTCCCCCGGCTCGGCCGGCGCGTGGTGGCGGCGGCCTGGCGCGCCGCCACGCCCCTCCTGCGTCCGGTGGTCCTCGCCTTCCCGGTGCGCGGGGTGCCGTGGTGGGTGGTGGGGGTGCGCGCGGTCGGCCCGCTGCGGCGCGTGCCGCCGGTGCGCGTGGTCAAGGGCGGCTTCTGGATGGCCCTGTCGGCGCGAGCGCTGGACCGCGTCCTCGCCCGCCACCACGGCGACCCGGCGCTCAGCGCCTTCTTCTCGCGGACCCGCATCGCCGACGAGAACTACGTGCAGTCCCTCCTCGAGGACGACGCGGAGCTGCGCGTGCTCGACGTGGAGTGCTCCTACGTCCACTTCCCGCCCGGGGCGTGGAGCCCCGCGTGGCTGGGCGCGGACGACCTCGACGCCGTGGCGGCCTCGCCGGCCGCGTTCGCGCGCAAGGTACCGCCGAGCGGGGCCGAGGACTTCCGCGCCGGAGCAGACGCCCTGGCGGCCTCCCCCGACCGCTGAGGTGGGGAGCGGCGGTCAGAGCGCCGTCGCGGCGGACCTGCGGCGGCGGGACTCGGGCACGCTCCGCAGGTACAGGAGCGGACCTGCGAGGTAGCCCCTCAGCTCGGTGTAGACCAGCGCGCGCGGCATCTGCACGGGCTTCTTGGCGTTCTTGGTCGATCCGGGTGCCAGGAGCATGTGCGCGCCGCGGGGCACCAGCCCCAGGACCGCGAGCGCCGGGCGGCCGCCACCGACCACGAGCTTGGTGATGACGGCGGCCATCCCCACGCCGTAGCCGAACATCTGGTCGCGCAGCGCCGCGTAGGTGTCCCGGTGGAAGTGGCGCACCATCGCGGTGGGGGTGTACACGAGCACGTCCCCGGCGAGGATCACGCGGCGGAAGATGTCGAGGTCCTCCCCGCCCTTGGCGAGGCTGCCGGCCCCGAGCGCCTCGTCGAACCCGCCCAGGGCCCGCAGCGCCGCGGTGCGGAAGAGCATGTTGTTGCCGCTGCCCATCTCCCCGGCGGTGTACGGGAAGAAGGCCGAGCGGGTGCCGGGCGTGCCGAGGTGCTCGGCCTCGGGCGCGGCGCCGAGCGCCCAGACGGTCGTCCGCTCGCCCTTGTCGAAGACCCCGGACTCCTCGAACCACTCCTGCTCGGCCGTGGCGATCTCCGCGGCCAGGACGCGCCCGGTGACGCACGTGACCACACCCGCTGCGTCGCGGTGGACGACCCGCAGCAGCTCGGTGAGCCACGTGGGGTCCGGCACGGCGTCGTCGTCGGTGTACGCGACCAGGCGCGCCGTAACTGCGCCCAGGCCGGCGTTGCGCGCGGCGGACAGGCCGCGGACGGGTTCGGGCACGATCCTCAGCCTCGGGTCGTCGACGTCCGCGAGCAGGCGCGCGACGTTCCCGGACGAGGGCTCGTTGTCCACCACGAGCAGCTCGAGCGCCGTGTGGTCCTGCGCCAGCACGGCGCGGACCGTCCCCACCAGGCGGGGGTCACGACCCAGCGTGCACACCACGACGGCCACGCGCTCGTCGGCGGCGAGGGGCGTGCGGTCGACCTCGGGAGCCGGCGACGGAGCCTGCGGCGGAGCCGCGGCGCGGGCCGTGAGCAGCCCGGCCACCGTCGCGACGAGACCGGCGACGGCCGTGCCGGCCCGCGCCAGCGCCCAGGCGTCGCCGCGCCCGGCCTGGACCAGGTACCGCAGCACGGCGGTCGTCAGCGTGCGCGCCACGTACGCGCGCTCGCTGGACAGCCCGGCACCGGTACCGGCGACGCGGGCCACCACGGCCTTGGACCGCCCCTCGTGGAAGCAGCGGCTCAGGAGGTAGGAGACGCGCTGGCGCGCGGCGGGCACGAGGTGGTCGACGGCGAAGCGCTCGTCGCGCAGCAGCAGCGACTGCGGGAGCTCCTCGCGCACGCGGATGCCCATCAGGGTCTCCTCGCAGCCGACCGGCAGCGTCCCCACGCGCCCGAGCTCGGTGGAGAAGCCCCCTGCGAGCGCCAGGGCGTTCCGGCGCACGGCCATGCAGGCGCCGATCGGGTTGCGGATCGCCTCGCCGTCCCCCGGCAGCCCGCGGTAGTCGCAGCCGACCACCCAGCCGTACTCGAGCGGGAACCAGGACGGAGCCGTCCCGCCCTCCCACGCCGGGTGCGCCGCCCCGCCGACCACGGCCACCGAGGGGTCGACCAGGCGCCGGCGGAGCCCCGCCAGCCATCCGGGCCGGGGCAGCGCGTCGTCGTCGAGGAACACCACGGTGCCGGCCGTGGTCGCCGACACCCCGCAGTTGCGCGCGCCGGACAGGCCCTTCGGACCGGTGCTGGCCATGACCCGCACGCCGTCCGGCACGAGGGCGCGGACCTGCTCGAGGAGGGCGTCCGCGTGGTCGATGACGACGACGACCTCGTCGAGGGGTCCGTCGGCCTGGGCGCGCGCCTCGCTCACCGCGGCGATCAGCTGGTCCAGCCGGCGGGTGGTGTAGGCGCACACCACCACGGCGACAGCGGTGTCGACATCGTGGTCGACGCCGGTGCTGGTGGCGGTGCTGGTGGTGCTGGGGGTGCTCGGCACGTCGGGCTCCACGGGTGGCCAGGCAGGTCGCGGCCCGGAGGTCCCCGGAGCCGCCGGTCGGTGCATCGGCGCCCGCGGGCCCCGAGTTGAGGTCTCCCGCTGCGCAGGGGTCAGCGGGTCGCTGCAGCGAGCAGGTCGGGGACGGCAGCGGCCTCCACGGCCGCCGCAGCGCGGGGGGCCGGCGGTGCGGGCACGCGCGACCAGGTGCACACCGAGGCCGCGAGGTTCATGCCGCCGCCGAAGGCGGCGAGCAGGACCCGCTCTCCACGCCGGAGGCAGCCCTGGCGGCTGGCCACGTCGAGGGTGATCGGGACGGACGCGCTGCCGGTGTTGCCGAGCTCGCGGACCGTCAGGTGCATGGTCGCCCGGGTCAGGCCCAGCGTCGGCCAGAGGTCCTCGAGCATGGCGCCGTTCGCCTGGTGGGGGACGAAGTGGTCGATGCTCTCCCGCTCCGCCCGGCCGCCGCCGACGACGTCCGCGACCAGGGCGGGGACGTGGGTCTGGACGAAGTCGCGGACGCCGCGCCCGTCCATCGTGAAGTGGTGCAGCCCCTCGCGGACCGTGTCCACCGAGGCCGGCAGGCGGCTGCCGCCCGCGGGGACCTCGATCAGGCGCCGCTGCTCGCCCACCCCGCGCAGCACCGTCCCGGCCAGGCCGAACCCCTCGGAGACCTCACCGAGGACCACGGCGCCCGCGCCGTCGCCGAAGAGGATGGCGGTCCTGCGGTCGGCGGGGTCGATGATCCTCGAGTACACGTCGGCGCCGATCACCAGCGCGAAGCCCCCCGGCCGGCCCGCGAGCAGCAGGCCCCGCGCCACCTCCAGGGCGTACACGAAGCCGCTGCACACGGCGTTGACGTCGAAGGCCGCGGCGTTCACCGCACCGATCAGGCCCTGGACGATGCTCGCCGTCGCCGGCTGGGGGTGGTCAGGGGTGGAGGTCGCCACGACGATGACGCCGACCGCCTCCACGGGGATCCCGGCGTCGGCCAGGGCCCGCCGCGCGGCGTGCGCCGCCAGGTCCGACGTCGCCTCCCCGGCCGCGGCGTGGCGTCGCTCGCGGATCCGCGTCTTGCGCTCGATCCACTCCGCCGTGACGCCCGCGGCCTCGGCCACGACCTCGTTGGACACGGTGGTGGACGGCAGGTAGGAACCCGTCCCGATGATCCCGTGAGCGGTCACGGCTCCCCCTGCTCTGACGACTCGTCCGTGCGCGGATGACCGCGTGCGGTTGCCTCAGGCAGTGGAGCACTCGCGGTCACAGGCGAACAGGGGCGCTCACTCGCTCGGCCGAGCGACGCGCAGGGCGCTCACCTGCTCGGTCGAAGGCCGCGAGGGGCAGCGGCTAGGCCCTGCCGCGCCCCCAGCGGCCGAGCAGGGAGAGCGCGCGCTGCCCGGGGGAGGCAGCGGTGCGGAAGCGCGGGCAGTCGCAGGAGCCGCAGTCGCTGCCCCGCCGGTAGTGCTCGTGGAGGCCGCGCCCGTGCCCGCAGACGCAGCTCTCGCCCTGGGCCGCCGACTCGCCGGTCATCTGGACGACCTTACGCGGGAGGGACCACGGCGGCGCAGGACCGCTCCTGCGCGTCCTCCACGGCCCGTCAGTACCAGTTGACGCGCTGGCTGTGCGCCCACGCGGCGCACGGGGTGCCGTACGAGGCGGCGATGTAGCCCAGGCCCCAGCGGATCTGGGTGATCGGGTTGGACTCCCAGTCCGGGCCCTCGCTGGACATCTTCGACCCGGGCAGGGCCTGCGGGATGCCGTAGGCGCTGGAGGTGGGGTTGTCGGCCGTGTGCTTCCAGCCGCTCTCCTTGGTCCACAGCCGGTCCAGGCAGCCGAACTGCTCCCCGCCCCAGCCGCGGTCACCCGCGAGGGCCCGCGCCACGGACCTCGGGTCGGCCACGGCGGCCGCGACGACGGCCTCGCGCTCGGCGGCCAGGCGCTGCTCCTCGGCAACCCGGGCGGCCTCCTCGGCGGCCAGGCGCTGCTCCTCGGCGACCCGGCGGGCCTCCTCGGCGGCGCGGCGGCGGACCTCCTCGGCCTCGTCGCGGGCGGCGCTGCGGCTGACCTGGTCCATCTGGCGCAGGTACTCCTCGTCCGCGAGGTCACCCGCCGCCTGGTCCTGCGCCGGGCCGCTGAGCGCGGCCTGGAGGGCCACCACCCCGGCGTCGTCGTCGGAGGGGCGGGGAGCGCTGCCGGCGGCGGTGCCGACCACGACGAGGACGGTGGTGCCCACCAGGAGCGCCGTGCGCGAGCGCAGGGACCGGCGTGCTGCGGGCAGGGAGGAGCGAGAGAGCAAGAGGAACCTTCCACGCGGCGCGCCCCGTCCACGGCGCACTCCATCACCGGGCGCGGTCCGCGGGCCGTGCAGGGCCCGGGTGCGGGGGGCGGGGACCGAGGGGGAAGGGCGCGCGCGTGCTCCATGGCCCGCGCGAGCTCCCGGTGCGCCAGGTGCTGTCGGGGCCGGACCCTGTCATCCGAACGGCCCTCGTGTCCAGTTCGTCCCCGTTCGGCGCACACCCGTCACAGCGGGTGAGCGCCTCGGTGCTACCCCTCGAGGCCCTCGAGCAGCTCGGTGACGAGCGCCGCGACCGGCGAGCGCTCGGACCGGGTGAGGGTCACGTGGGCGAACAGCGGGTGCCCCTTGAGCGCCTCGATGACGGCGGCGACGCCGTCGTGGCGCCCGACCCGGAGGTTGTCGCGCTGGGCGACGTCGTGGGTCAGCACCACCCGCGAGTTCTGCCCGATCCGGCTGAGGACGGTCAGCAGCACGTTGCGCTCCAGCGACTGCGCCTCGTCGACGATGACGAAGGAGTCGTGCAGGCTCCGGCCCCGGATGTGGGTCAGCGGCAGCACCTCCAGCAGCCCCCGGTGGAGCACCTCCTCCACCACGGCGGGGCTGACGATCGCGCCGAGGGTGTCGAAGACGGCCTGCGCCCAGGGCCCCATCTTGTCGGCCTCGCTGCCCGGCAGGTAGCCGAGCTCCTGGCCGCCGACGGCGTACAGCGGGCGGAAGACGACGACCTTGCGGTGCTGGCGGCGCTCCATCACCGCCTCCAGGCCGGCGCACAGGGCCAGCGCGGACTTGCCGGTGCCGGCGCGCCCGCCGAGGGAGACGATGCCCACGGCCTGGTCGAGCAGCAGGTCGAGGGCCACGCGCTGCTCGGCGCTGCGCCCGTGCACCCCGAACGCCTCGCGGTCCCCCCGCACGAGCCGGACCTGCTTGTCCGGACCCACCCGGCCCAGCGCCGAGCCGCGGGGCGAGAGCAGCACCAGCCCGGTGTGGCAGGGCAGCTCCCGGGCCTCGGGAAGGTCGAGGACCTCCTCGGCGTACAGCTCGGCCATCGCCTCGGCCGCCAGGTCCAGCTCGACGATGCCGGTCCAGCCGGTGTCGACGCTGCCCGAGACCTCGTACTCCTCCGCGGCGAGGCCCACGGCGGAGGCCTTGACCCGCATCGGCAGGTCCTTGGAGACGACGGTGACCCGGCGCCCCTCGGCGGCGAGGTTCTTGGCCACGGCGAGGATCCGGCTGTCCGCGTCACCGAGGCGGAAGCCGTCGGGCAGCGCGGAGGGGTCGGTGTGGTTGAGCTCGACGCGCAGGGTGCCGCCGTCCTCGCCCACCGGCAGCGCGGCGTCCAGGCGGCCGTGGCGGATGCGCAGGTCGTCGAGCAGGCGCAGCGCCTGGCGGGCGAAGTAGCCCAGCTCGGCGTGGTGGCGCTTGCCCTCCAGCTCGGTGACCACGACCACCGGCAGCACGACCTCGTGCTCGGCGAAGCGCAGCACCGCGCGCGGATCGGACAGGAGCACCGAGGTGTCCAGGACGAAGGTGCGGACGCTGGTGGCGCTGTCGTCGCTCACGGGCCGACGCTAGACCCGCGGACGCCGTTCGCGGAGCACATCCGCCACGATCCCCCGGACGGCCTCAGCTGCCGAAGCGGCGCTCGCGCTGGGCGTAGGCCCGCAGCGCGCGCAGGAAGTCCACCCGGCGGAAGTCGGGCCAGAACGCCTCGCAGAAGTAGAACTCGCTGTGCACGCTCTGCCACATGAGGAAGCCGGACAGCCGCTGCTCCCCCGAGGTGCGGATCACCAGGTCCGGGTCGGGCTGCCCGGCGGTGTAGAGGTGGTCGGCGATGTGCTCGACGTCGAGGACCTCGGCGAGCTCCTCGATCGTCGTGCCCCGGGCGGAGTGCTCGAGGAGCAGCGAGCGGACGGCGTCCGCGATCTCCCGCCGGCCGCCGTAGCCGACCGCGACGTTGACGTGCAGCCCCGCGACGTCCTCGGTGGACGCCGCGGCCGTCACGAGGCGCTCGCGGGTGGCCGCCGGCAGCAGGTCCAGCGCCCCGACCAGACGCACCTGCCAGCGCCTCGCGGCCGCGAGGCGCTGGACGGTGTCCTCGATGATGGCGATCAGCGGCCGCAGCTCGGCCTCGGGGCGGGTGAGGTTGTCGGTGGAGAGCATCCACAGCGTCACGAGCTCGACGTGGAACTCCTCGCACCACTCCAGCAGCTCGAGCACCTTGTCGGCGCCAGCGCGGTGGCCGTGGCTGCTGTCGGCGCCGGAGGCCTTCGCCCAGCGGCGGTTCCCGTCGAGGATCACCCCGACGTGGCGGGGCGCGCGAGCGCCCACCAGCCAGGACGCCAGCCGGCGTCCGTAGAGGCGGTAGAGGAGCGACCGGAGCCGGTGGCGCACGCACTCACCGTACTCGGCCGCCTGCGCTCGGTCGGGGCGCCCCGCCCCCGGTGGAGGCGCGGCTATCGTCGCGGGCGTGAGCGCTCGCCGACCTGCTCCGGCGCTGGCCGAGGCCGTCAAGCCCGCACTGCGCGGGTGGGTGCACGCGGGCGCGTTCCCGCTGTCCGCGGCCGCCGGGCTCGTGCTGGTGCTGCTCTCCCCCGCCGGGGACCCACGGGTGGCGACGGGAGTCTTCGCCCTCAGCGCCGTCCTGCTGTTCGGCACCAGCGCGCTCTACCACCGGGGCACCTGGTCGGCGCGAGCGGCGCTGCTGCTCAAGCGGCTCGACCACTCCAACATCTTCCTCATCATCGCCGGCACCTACACCCCGTTCGCCGTGCTCCTGCTGCCCCCGGACCGCGCGCGGACCCTGCTCGTGGTGGTGTGGGCCGGCGCCCTGGCCGGCGTGGCCTTCCGGGTGCTGTGGACCGGGGCGCCGCGCTGGCTGTACGTGCCGGTGTACCTGGCGATGGGCTGGATCGCCGTGGCCTACCTGCCGGCGTTCTGGCGCAGCGGCGGGCCGGCCGTGGCGCTGCTGGTGATCGCCGGCGGCCTGCTCTACAGCGCTGGGGCGCTCGTCTACGGCTTCAGGCGCCCCAACCCCAGCCCTCGCTGGTTCGGCTTCCACGAGGTCTTCCACGTGCTCACCGTGGTCGCCTTCGGCGTGCACGCGACGGCGGTCGGGCTCGCCATGGCCTCGGGCGGCACGAGCAGCTCCTGATCTCGCGGCGTCGCGGCCTCAAGTCACCCGCCCCTTCGCGCCGAAGCACGGAGGAGGCGCTCGACAGCAGGAGGACGCGGTGGTGATGCATCCGGAGGTGCCGGCGACGGGCCTGGAGGCCGTGCGCCGGGTCCGGCGCGTGCTCGTGGACCAGATCGGGGACCGCACCGGGCGCCGCCCGGCCGCCCTCGCCGTCCAGCCGGCCGGGGCCTCCCCCGCGCCGTCCGCGCTCGACCGCCGGCTCCTCGTGCTCGCCGTCGTGACGGGCTGCGCGCAGCTCGCCTCCCTGGCCCTGCCCGCGGATGCGGACGGCAGCGCCCACCTGGCTCGTGGCTTCCTCCTGGCGGCCTTCTGGCTCGCCGGGCCCGGCGCCGTGGTCGCGGCGCACCTGCGCCTGCCCGCGGCGACCAGGGTGGCGCTCGTCCCGCTGCTCGGCCTGTGCACCCTGCTGGCGGTGTCCGTGGTGGGCGCCTGGACGGGGCTGTGGTTCCCGCGCAGCGCGACGGCCCTGACCGCCGTGGTCGCCGTGGCGCTGGCGGGCCGGCGGCTGGGACGGTCGCCGGCCGGCACGGCGGCGCGCTGGCGCGTCGCCGCCCCCTCGGGGCCGGTGGTGGCCTGCTGGTGCCTCCTCCTCGTGTCGCTGGTCCTGTGGTGGGCCTCCTGGCCCGGGGTCGCCGCGGCGACGCCCACGGTGCGCGGACTGCTCGTCGCGGCCCCGTGGACGCTGCCGGCGGCCGTCGTCGGCGTCGTGCTCGCGCTCCTGCTCGCCGTGCGGTCCCGGTCCAGCGCGGCAGCCGGGGGCGCCGTGCTCGCCCTGGTGCTGGTGCTCCGCTCCACCGCCGCCGCGACCTCGTCCGCGCCCCTGTACGGCTGGACCTACAAGCACCTGGGCGTCGTCGACGCCCTCGACCGCTTCCGCGAGGTCCTCGACGGCGGCGACATCTACCAGAACTGGCCGGCGATGTTCTCCGCCGCCGCGTGGTTCAGCGAGGTCAGTGGCACCCCCGCCCTCGACGTCGCCCGCTGGACCACTCCCGTGGTGCACCTGGTGCTGGCGCTGCAGGTGGCTGCCCTGGCCCGCGCCCTGGGCAGCCGGTGGGAGGGCTGCCTGGCCGCAGCCGGCCTCGCGGTCGCGCTCAACTGGGTCGGGCAGGACTACTTCGCCCCGCAGGCGCTCGGGATCGTCCTGGCGGCCGGCGTCCTCCTGCTGGCGGTGCAGGGCAGGGGCTCGCGCACGGCCGCGTGGACGTCGCTCGCCGTCTTCGCCTGCCTCGTGCCGACGCACCAGCTCACGCCGTTCTGGGTCCTGGGGTGCGCGGCGGTGCTGGCGCTGGTGCGCCGGCTGCCGTGGTGGGTGCCCGCGCTCATGGCGGCCGTCGTGCTGGCCTACCTCGTCCCGCGCCTCGACGTCGTGGCCCAGTACGGCCTCTTCAGCGGGTTCGACCCCGTGGCCAACGCCGCCAGCAACGTGGCGGTCAGCCAGGCCGAGGGGAGGCAGCTGGCGGCCCTCTTCGCCCGCCTGAGCGCCGTCCTCGTCTGGGGCACCGCCGCCGCGGTCCTGGCAGCGCGCCTGCGGAGGTCCGGGTGGCGCCGGCTGCTGGGCACCCGCGCGGTGGTCGTCCCCGGCGTGCTGGCCTTCTCCCCGTTCGCGCTCCTCGGGGGCCAGAGCTACGGCGGCGAGGCGATCCTGCGCGTCGTGCTCTACAGCGTCCCGGGCTGCGCCGCGCTGCTCGGCCCGGAGCTGGCGAGGTGGGTGCGCGCCGGACGGCGAGCGCTGGCCCTGGCCACCGGCTGGGCGCTGGTGGCGGTCGGCGTGACCGGTCAGGCGTACTTCGGGGCCTGGTTCGTCAACCTCGTGCACCCCGAGGACGTGGCGGCTGCCCTCGCCCTGGCGACCGAGGTGGAGCCGCCGGCGTACGTCATCCCCGTGATCCCGGACTGGCCCGAGAAGATCACCGCCCGTCACCTGGACTTCTTCGCCGCCGACCCGCAGTACGACGCGGCGCTGAGCTCGGCGGGCCTGGCGGACGTCGCCTACGACCGGCCGGAGCACCTGCAGCGCCTGCGCGAGCTGCTGCTCGGGCGCGGTCCCGCCCCGACCTTCGTGGTGTTCACGGCCTCGATGCGGGCCGATGACGCCTTCTACGGCGTGTTCCCGCCGGGCGGCTACGAGAACCTGCGCGAGGCGCTCTCGGCCAGCGAGGACTGGACGCTCGTCGAGCACACCGGTGACCTCTGGGTCTACCAGTACACGGCGATCGGCTGGCCGAGGACCTGATGCCGCGGTCACGGCCGGGCGCTCGCTCGCTCGCGCCCCTCGCTGCTCAGACGGCGGGCGGGTAGGCGCGGACGTAGTCCACGAGCAGCGTGACCGGCTCGGTGGGCGCCCTGCCCCCGTCGACCCACGGGGCCGTGGCGAGGTTCAGCAGGACGTGCTGAGGCTGGTCGAACGGCCAGTCCTCGTCCGCGGCGCGGTCCTCGCGGCGCACCTCCAGGTAGGGCACCCCGTCGACTGAGAACACGAGGCGGTCGGGGGTGAAGTCGGCGGCGTAGACGTGCCAGTCGTCGGCGAGGCTGCCCACCGCGTCCTGGCGGGCCGTGGCGCGCCAGTGACCGACCGTCTTCCCGGCGGCGTCCACCTCGGCGGCGTGCGCCACCGCCTCCACGGACGTCGCGTCGCGGTAGAACTCCGCGATGTCGGTCTCCCCGCTGCGGGGCCAGCCCACCGCGTCGTGGTCGGCCCCGAGGGTCCAGAGCGCCGACCACACGCCGGGGCCCCGCGGCACCTTCATCCTGGCCTCGATCCGCCCCACGGGGTGGGCCTGGGCGCTCATCAGGCGGGCCGAGGTGAAGTCCGCAGCGTCGCCCCGGGCGTCGACGGTTCGCTCGGGGACCATCGTGACCCGCAGGTGGCCCTCGCCGTCCAGGTCGAGGTTCTCCCGGTCGTCGGTGTAGGCCTGCCGCTCGTGGTTGCCCCAGCCGCCAGCCCCCAGCTGCGGGGTCCACCGCGACAGGTCCACGCCGGAACCGGCTGCGCCGTCGAACTCGTCGGCCCACACCGACGGGGTGGGCTCGGGCGCGGGGGCGGCCGACGACCCGGCCTGCGGGTCCGCCGGGGCCAGGAGCGGCACCTGCGTCGATGGACCGGGGGCCGCCAGGGCGCTGGAGTGGTCCTCGCCGAGGGCCTGGACGGCGACGGCCGAGCCGGCCACCAGCACGGCCACCATCCCGAGGCGGGGAAGGGCTCGGCCTCCCCTCGAGCGGGGCGCGGGCGCAGGAGTCACCCACGCAGTGTCAGGGCGCCCACCACGGGGCGCTACGGTCGATCCGCCAGGTGGGTCACCCCGTCGCCCGGACGGGTGAACCGCCCGCGGGGGCCCGCACGGCCGGCGCCAGCGCCTCCGGGGTGGTGACCGGCATCTCGCAGACGAAGCCCCGGCACACGTAGGCGGCGGGCCGCCCGCCGACCAGCCCGCGCCCGGCGAGCAGCGGGACGCCGTCCGGTGCGCCCGGCTCGCCCAGGGCCGCGACCAGCCCCGGGGACGTGCCGGCCAGCGCGG
>NZ_JBZYWI010000059.1:0-18260 GCF_058932755.1 Quadrisphaera sp. DVD1 | reverse complement strand
GCGCTGCGGTCGAGGCGCTGACGCCGGGCTGCGACGGCCAGACGCCCGCCGACGCCGCGGGCGAGGTCAACGGCAAGCTCGACACCGACGTGCTGTGCGACCTGTGGCAGAGCGGGCACCAGCTGCGCGCGGACGCCGCGGTCTCGCTGGCCAAGCTGAACATCGCCTACAAGGCGGAGTTCGGCACCGACCTGAGCCTGACCGACTCCTACCGCAGCTACGCCGCCCAGGTCGCGGTCAAGCGCGAGAAGCCGAGCCTCGCCGCCCGCCCGGGCACCAGCGAGCACGGCTGGGGACTGGCCGTGGACCTCGGCGGCGGCGTCGAGGACGCCGACCGGCACTACGACTGGCTCATGGACCACGCCGGCGACTTCGGCTGGGGCCACCCGGACTGGGCCCAGAAGGGCGGCTCCGGTCCGTACGAGCCGTGGCACTGGGAGTACGTCGACGGTCAGTCCTGATCCGCTGGTAGGGTCAGCGACGGCCGCACTGCGGTGGGCCCCCGTAGCTCAGGGGATAGAGCACCGCCCTCCGGAGGCGGGGGCGCAGGTTCGAATCCTGCCGGGGGCACCTCTCTTCTCATCGCCGCCTAGGCTGGCGGCGTGGCTGGTCCGTGGCGCGTGCTCGTCGTCGATGACACCGCCCAGATCCGCCTGCTGATCCGGCTGAACCTCGAGCTCGAGGGGCACGTCGTCGAGGAGGCCTCCGACGGCGCCGCGTGCCTGGCCCGGCTGCGCGACCCCGACCTGCCCCGCCCCGACGTCCTGACCATGGATGCCGTCATGGAGCCGCGCGACGGCTGGACGACCACGGCGGACATCCGCCGCGACCCCGCCCTGGCCGACCTGCCGGTGATCATGGTGACCGCCTCGGTGCAGGCCCACCAGCAGGCGCGCGCCACGGCCGTCGGCGTCGACGCCCTCGTGGCGAAGCCCTTCGAGCCCAGCTCGCTGGTCGAGGTCGTCGAGCGCCTGGCCGCGCAGGGCCGCCCCGCCCGCCCCGGGGCTCGCTGACCCCTCCCGCTGGCCGCCGGGGCGCCCCGCCGCGGTGGCTACCCTGGAGGCGTGACCCCCGACGAGCTCGCCGCCGCCGTCCGCGCCTGCCTCCTGGAGGCCGTCGCCGCCGGTGAGCTGGCGGCCGTGACCCCCGAGGCCGTGCCCGACGTCGTCCGCGTCGAGCGCCCCCGCAACCGCGACCACGGCGACTGGGCCACCAACGTGGCGCTGCAGCTGGCGAAGGCCGCCGGCGTGCCGCCGCGCGAGCTCGCGCAGGGCCTGGCCGCGCGCCTGTCGGCGGTGGCGGGGGTCAAGAGCGTCGACGTCGCCGGGCCGGGGTTCCTCAACATCGTGCTGGACGCCGCTGCCGCCGGCGAGCTCGCCCGCAGCATCGTCGAGGCGGGCGCGGAGTACGGGCGCAGCGACGCCGTCGCGGGCCGGTCGGTCAACCTGGAGTTCGTCTCGGCCAACCCCACCGGGCCGATCCACCTCGGGGGCACCCGCTGGGCCGCGGTGGGCGACTCCCTCGCCCGCGTGCTGCAGGCCGCCGGGGCGCAGGTGACCCGCGAGTACTACTTCAACGACCACGGCGCCCAGATCGACCGCTTCGCGCGCTCGCTGCTGGCCCGCGCCCGCGGCGAGGAGGCCCCCGAGGACGGCTACGGCGGCGCGTACATCGCCGAGATCGCCGAGCAGGTGCTCGCCGGGGCCCGCGAGGCGGGCGAGCCCGACCCGCTGTCGCTGCCCGAGGCCGAGGCGCTCGAGGCCTTCCGCGCCCGCGGCGTCGAGCTGATGTTCGCCGAGATCAAGCGCGACCTCCACGACTTCCGCGTCGACTTCGACGTGTACTTCCACGAGGACTCCCTGCACGCCAGCGGCGCGGTGGAGCGGGTGGTGGAGGAGCTGAAGGGCTCCGACCAGCTCTACTTCGCCGACGGCGCGTGGTGGCTGCGCTCGACCGACTTCGGCGACGACAAGGACCGCGTCGTCATCAAGTCCGACGGCCAGCCCGCCTACGTCGCCGGCGACCTCGCCTACCTGCGCGACAAGCGCGCCCGCGGCTTCGACCTCAACATCTACATGCTCGGGGCCGACCACCACGGCTACGTGGCGCGGCTCAAGGCCGCCGCCGCCGCGTTCGGCGACGACCCGGACGTCGTCGAGGTGCTCATCGGGCAGATGGTCAACCTCGTCCGCGACGGGAAGCCGGTGCGGATGAGCAAGCGCGCCGGCACCGTCATCACCATGGAGGACCTCGTCGAGGCCGTCGGGGTGGACGCCGCCCGCTACGCCCTCACGCGCTTCTCGGCCGACTCCTCGATCGACATCGACCTCGACCTGCTGGTCAAGCGCACGAACGACAACCCGGTCTTCTACGTGCAGTACGCCCACGCGCGCACCAGCGGCGTCGGCCGCAACGCCCGCGACTTCGGCGTGCGGACCGAGGACGGCTTCGACCCCTCGCTGCTCGACCACGCCACCGAGTCGGCGCTGCTGGGTGCGCTGGGGGAGTTCCCCCGCGTGGTCGCGCAGGCGGCCGAGCTGCGCGAGCCGCACCGGGTCGCCCGCTACCTCGAGGCCCTCGCCGGCAGCTACCACAAGTGGTACGACGAGCGCCGCGTCACCCCGCAGGGCGAGGAGGCCGTCACCGACGTGCACCGCACCCGCCTCTGGCTCAACGAGGCCACCCGCACGGTGCTGCGCAACGGCCTGGCCCTGCTCGGGGTCAGCGCCCCCGACCGGATGTAGACGGCGCCCCCGAGCGTTGCACCGAGGGCCCGGCGGCCGGCGCCGCGGGCCCAGCAGCTGAGCACCACCGACGAGCGAGGACACACCCATGCGCGCCCACGTGGCCGGAGCCCTGCACGCCGAGGGCTACGGCGCCCCTTCCTGGCTGGCCGTCCCCCAGGACGCCAACGCCCTGGTGCCCGGCCTGTGGTCGGCCACCACCCGGCGCGGCGCCGATGGCGCCCTCGAGGTCGGCGGGGTCGGCGTCGAGGCGCTGGCCGCCGAGCACGGGACGCCGGCCTACCTGCTCGACGAGGCGGACTTCCGCGCCCGCGCCGTCGCCTTCCGGGACGCCTTCGACGAGGCGTTCGCCGACGCCTGCGGCGGGGCCGACGTCTACTACGCCGCGAAGGCCTTCACCTGCACCGCGGTCGCCCGCTGGCTGGCCGAGGACGGCCTGTCGTACGACGCCTGCACCGGCGGGGAGATGGCCGTCGGCCTGCGCGGCGGCATGCCCGCCGAGCGGATGCTCCTGCACGGCAACAACAAGTCCGACGCCGAGATCGCCCGCGCCGTCGAGGCCGGCCTGGGGCGGATCGTCATCGACGGCATGGGCGACATCGACCGCGTCGCCGACGCCGCGGCGGCCCGCGGGGTGCGCCAGGGCGTGCTGATCCGGGTGACCGTCGGGGTCGAGGCGCACACGCACTCCTACATCGCCACCGCCCACGAGGACCAGAAGTTCGGGCTCTCGCTCGCCGGCGGGGGCGCTGCCGCCGCCGTGGCCGCGGTGCTGGCCCGTCCCGAGCTGGAGCTGCGCGGCCTGCACTCCCACATCGGCTCGCAGATCTTCGACGTCTCCGGCTTCGAGATCGCCGCCCGCCGCGTCCTCGAGCTGCACGCCGCCGTGATCCGCGAGCACGGCGTCGTGCTGCCCGAGCTCGACCTCGGCGGCGGCTTCGGCGTCGCCTACACCACCCAGGACGGCCCGCTCACCCCGCGCGAGCTGGCCCAGGGCATGGCCGGCGTCGTCGTGGAGGCCTGCCGCGCCCTCGACATCGCCGTGCCCCGCATCTCGATCGAGCCCGGCCGGGCCATCGCCGGCCCGAGCACCTTCACCCTCTACGAGGTCGGCACCGTCAAGGACGTCGCGCTCGACGGCGGCGGCCGGCGCCGGTACGTGTCCGTGGACGGCGGGATGAGCGACAACGTGCGCACCGCCCTGTACGACGCCGACTACTCCGCGACGCTGGCCGGACGCCGGTCGGAGACCGCGCCCGTGCTCAGCCGGGTCGTCGGCAAGCACTGCGAGAGCGGCGACGTCGTGGTCAAGGACGAGTACCTGCCCGGTGACGTCGGCCGCGGCGACCTGCTGGCGGTGCCCGGCACGGGGGCGTACTGCCGGAGCATGGCCAGCCAGTACAACCACGTGCCGCGGCCCCCGGTGGTCGCCGTGCGCGACGGCGCCTCGCGCGTCGTCGTGCGGCGCGAGACCGAGGACGACCTGCTGGCTCTCGACGCCGGCTGAGCTCCGCTGCGGGGCCCCCTCCTGACCCCGGGTGATCATGGGGGCTGGCGCGGCGGGGGCGCGCGGTGCCACGATCCCCGGGTCAGTGCTCGTCGGAGATCGTCAGCGGACTCGGGAGACGGACATGCCCCTCTGGCTCATCCTCATCGCGATCGGCGTCGTCCTGGCCATCGTCGGCTTCGGCGGGGTCGGGGAGATCCTCATCTGGATCGGCGTGGTCATCCTCGTCATCGGCCTCGTCGGACTGCTCCTCGGCCGGGGGCGCAGCAGGGTCTGAGCGGCGGCGCGGACGCTGCCTGGCGCGACCCGGCGCGCGGTGCGACGCTCGCCGGGTCGGACCCCCGCGGACAGGAGCCGGACGTGCCCCAGCAGATGTGGTTGATCATCATCGCGCTCGGCGCGGTGGTGACCTTCGTCGGGTTCTTCGGCTACGGGCAGCTCCTCCTGTGGTTCGGCGTGGCGCTCCTCCTCGCCGGGGTGGTCGGCGCCGTGGCCGACCGCGTCACGGGGCCTCCCCGCAGCTAGCGGGGACGCCGTCAGCGCGGCGGCAGCTGCAGGGTCGGGATCGCCGGCTCGCCGCGGGAGAGCGCCAGGCCCTCCCACGGCAGGGTCACGAGCACCCGCCGCACGTGCTCGCGGGTGGCCTCCAGCGAGGGCAGGCCCTCGACCGGCCGCCCGCCGCGCACGAGCGGCACCTGCAGCGCGCGGTCGCCGGGCTCCGCCGGCGGCGGCCCGCCGGCGCTGACGACCTCCTCGGTCGCGGTGCCGGTGCTGCGGTGGCGGCGCAGGGCCACCTTCCGGCCGCCGTGGGTGGTCTTGGACTCCGAGCGCTTGGCCACCGGCCGCCCGTCCACCTCGACGAGCTTGTAGACCATGCCCACGGTGGGCGCGCCCGAGCCGAGGACCACCGACGTGCCCACGCCGTAGGAGTCCACCGGCGCGGCCGCCAGGGCGGCGAGGGAGTGCTCGTCGAGGTCGCCGGACAGCACGATCCGCGTCGACGTCGCCCCGAGCCGGTCGAGCTGCTCGCGGGTCTGGAGCGCGAGGACGGGCAGGTCGCCGGAGTCGATCCGCACCGCTCCGAGGCCGGTGCCGGCCACCTCCACGGCCGTGGTGATGCCCTGGCGGATGTCGTAGGTGTCGACCAGCAGCGTCGTGCCGGTGCCCAGCGCGGCGATCTGGGCGGCGAAGGCCTCCGCCTCGGTGTCGTGCAGGAGGGTGAACGCGTGCGCGCTGGTGCCCGAGGTCGGCACCCCCCAGCGGCGGCCGGCCTCGAGGTTGGACGAGCCGGCGAAGCCGGCCAGGTAGGCGGCGCGGGCCGAGGCCACCGCGGCCTCCTCGTGGGTGCGCCGGCTGCCCATCTCCAGCAGCGGTCGGTCGCCCGCGGCGGTGACCATGCGGGCCGCGGCCGAGGCCACGGCGGAGTCGTGGTTGAGCACCGAGAGGACGAGCGTCTCGAGGATGACGGCGTCGGCGAAGGTGCTCGTGATGCTGAGCACGGGCGAGCCGGGGAAGAACAGCTCACCCTCGGCGTAGCCGTCGACGTCCCCGGAGAAGCGCCAGCCGGCGAGGTGCTCGAGCGTCGCCTCGTCGACGACCTCGTGCTCGCGCAGCTGCTCCAGCACCGGCTCGTCGAAGCGGAACCGCTCGATCGCCTCGAGCAGGCGCCCGGTGCCGGCGACGACGCCGTAGCGGCGCCCCTCGGGCAGGCGGCGGGTGAACACCTCGAAGGTGCAGTGCCGCGCGGCGGCCCCGCTGCGCAGCGCCGACTGCAGCATCGTCAGCTCGTAGTGGTCGGTCAGCAGGGCGGTCGACGCCTCACCCGGAGTGTGCACGGGCCCCACCGTAGAGTGGTCGCGCGTGGGACACCTGGGGCGAGCACGCGCGATGGCCTCCCCGGCCGAGGCCGAGGAGCTGGCGCCGGCCGAGCTGACCGGGCTCGACGTGCCCTGGGTGACGATCGTCTGGAACGACCCGGTCAACCTCATGTCCTACGTCAGCTACGTGTTCCAGTCCTACTTCGGCTATCCCCGCGAGAAGGCGGAGCGGCTCATGCACGACGTGCACGAGAAGGGGCGGGCCGTGGTCTCCACCGGCACCCGCGAGGAGATGGAGCGCGACACCGAGGCCATGCACGGCTACGGGCTGTGGGCGACGTTCGCCAAGGACTCCTGATGGCGCGCCGCTTCGAGCGCACCCGGCGCGGGGTGACCGCCCGCCTCGACGACGACGAGCGCGAGCTGGTCGACGACCTGCTGGCCGAGGTCGCCGCCCTGCTCGACGACGGTCTGGCGCCGGAGAGCGACCCGCTGGAGGCCCTGGTCGGCATCACCGAGGGCGCGAGCACGCCCGAGGACCCCGCGCTCGCCCGCCTGCTGCCCGACGCCGCCCGCGACGACCCCGAGGCGGCCGCGGAGTTCCGGCGGTTCACCGAGCGCGGGCTGCGCCAGCGCAAGCGCGAGGCACTGGCCACGGCGCGGGCCACGCTGGCCCGCCCGGGCCCCCTGATCCTCGACGCCGGCGAGGCCCAGGCGTGGCTGGTGGCGCTCAACGACCTGCGCCTGGTGCTGGCCGAGCGGCTGGGGCTGCGCACCGACGCCGACGCCGAGCGCCTGCTGGCCCAGGCGGACGCGATGGCGGTCGACGACCCGCGGGCGTGGATGTCGGCGGTCTACGACTTCCTCACCTGGCTGCAGGAGACGCTGGTGACGGCCCTCGCCGACGAGCTGCACCGGCGCGACCCGTAGGCTCCCCGGCCGTGGCCGAGGACAGCACGGACGCGCCGATCGGCATCTTCGACTCCGGGGTGGGCGGCCTCACCGTCGCCCGCGCCGTGCTCGACCAGCTGCCGCACGAGCCGGTGGTCTACCTGGGCGACACCGCCCGGGCCCCCTACGGGCCGCGGCCCATCGCGCAGGTGCGCGAGCTGGCGCTGCAGTGCCTCGACGAGCTCGTCGACCACGGCGTGAAGCTGCTGGTGATCGCCTGCAACTCCGCCAGCGCGGCGGTCCTGCACGACGCGCGCGAGCGCTACTCGGTGCCGGTGGTCGAGGTGATCCGGCCCGCGGTGCGCCGAGCGGTGGCGAGCACCCGCAACGGCCGGGTCGGGGTGGTGTGCACGACCGCGACGGCGACGTCGGGCGCCTACCCCGACGCCTTCGCCGCGGCCCCGCACGTGCAGGTGACCACGCAGGCGTGCCCGCGGTTCGTGGAGTTCGTCGAGGCCGGCACCACGTCGGGGACGGAGCTGCTGGCCGTGGCGCGGGAGTACCTCGAGCCCGTGGCCGCGGCCGGCGTCGACACCCTCGTGCTGGGCTGCACCCACTACCCGCTGCTCACCGGCGTCATCTCGTACGTGATGGGCGAGGGCGTGACGCTGGTCAGCAGCGCGGAGGAGACGGCCCAGGCGGTCTACCGGGAGCTGGTGCAGCGCGACGCCGTGCGGCCGGACTCCCTGCCCGCCCCCGAGCACCGGTTCCTCACCACCGGCGACCCGGTGGTCTTCACCGGTCTGGCCCGCCGGTTCCTCGGCGCGTCGGTGCCGGCTGCGCGCCGCGCCGGTGCGGCCGGCTCCCTGCTGGAAGGAGCGTCCTCGTGAGGCTGACCGTCGTGGGCTGCTCGGGCTCGGTGCCGGGACCGGACTCCCCGGCGTCGTGCTACCTCCTCTCGGCCGAGGACGCCGACGGGCGCACCTGGAACCTCGTGCTCGACCTCGGCAGCGGCGCCTTCGGCCCGCTGCAGCGCTGGGTCGAGCCGACGGCCGTGGACGCCGTCCTGCTCAGCCACCTGCACGCCGACCACTGCCTGGACACCACCGCGCTGTACGTGGCGCTGAAGTACGGGCCGGCGCGCGGGGAGCGCCGCCGGGTGCCGGTGTGGGCGCCGGCCGGTGCCGGGGCGCGCCTGGCGCGGGCCTACGACCTGCCCGCCGAGCCCGGCATGAGCGGGCAGCTGGACGTCGCCGCCTGGGCGGAGCGCGAGCCGGTGGTCATCGGCCCCTTCACCGTCGTGCCCCATCGGGTCAACCACCCGGTGGAGGCCTACGGCCTGCGGGTGACCGGCCCGGGCGAGGACGGCGGAGGAGAGCGGGTGCTCGCCTACACCGGCGACACCGACGCCTGCCCCGCGCTGGCCGACCTCGGCCGCGACGCCGACCTGCTGCTGTCCGAGGCCTCCCTGCTGGAGGAGTGGGACGAGGTCCGCGACCTGCACCTGACCGGGCGGCGGGCCGGCCAGGCCGCCACCGCGGCGGGCGCGCGGCGGCTGGTGCTCACGCACCTGCCGCCGTGGACGCCGCCCGAGGCGGTCCTGGCCGAGGCGCGCGAGACCTACGCCGGGCCGCTGGAGCTCGCCGTGCCGGGCGGCGTCCTGGCGGTGTAGCTCAGACCAGCGCCGGCGCCGGGGTGGTCAGCGACTGGAGGACGTCGGCCAGCACGCGATCGGCCTGGGCGTGGGGCACCTGGCAGGTGCCGGCGGCCCGGTGGCCGCCGCCGCCGTGCGCCAGCGCCACGGCGCCGACGTCGACGGGGGAGGTGCGGTCGAGGATCGACTTGCCCATGGCGAGGACGACGTTCTGGTTCGCCCGGCCGTTGAGGACGTGCACGGACACGCGCGCCTCGGGGAAGAGCGCGTAGACCATGAACCGGTTGCCGGCGTGGATGACCTCCTCCTCGCGCAGGTCGAGGACGACGACGTCGCCGTGCATCCGCCCGACCCTGCGCAGCTGCGCGGTGAAGAGCTCGCTCTGGTCCTGGTAGAGGTCGACGCGCTCGGCCACGTCGGGCAGGGCGAGGATCGCCTCCACCTCGGTGTGCTCGATGCACGCGTCGATCAGCCGCATCATGAGGTCGTAGTTGGAGATCCGGAAGTCCCGGAAGCGGCCCAGGCCGGTCCGCGGGTCCATGACGAAGTTGAGCAGCGTCCAGCCGTGCGGCTCGAGGACGTCGCGGAGGTCGTAGGCGGCGGAGTCGGCCTGGTCCACGGCCGCCATGAGCTCGGTGGAGACCTGCGGGAAGCGGGCGGCGCCCCCGTAGTGGTCGAAGACGACGCGCGCGGCCGAGGCGGCGGTGGCGTCGATGACGTGGTTGGTCGCGGACCCGTCGTTGCGCAGGGTCTCGCTGTGGTGGTGGTCGAAGACCAGGTGCGCCCGCGGGGCGTGCGGCAGGTTGGTGAGGATGTCGCGGTCGGTGATCTCGACGACGCCGTCCTGGACGTCCTTGGGGTGGACGAAGGCGATCTCGTCGATGAGGTCGAGGTGGCGCAGCAGGACGGCGCAGACCAGCCCGTCGAAGTCGCTGCGGGTCACGAGGCGGTAGCGCACGAGGGGTCCTCCAGGGGGTGCCGGCCGAGGTCCTCCCATCGGCAGCGCCGCGGCCCACCTGTAGCGGCCCGGCTGGAGGGGCGTCGGCGCCGGCTCCTAGGCTCGGCGGCATGCCCAGACCCGGAGGACGCGCGCCCAACCAGCTGCGCGACGTGACCATCACCCGCCGCTACCTGGAGGCGGGGGAGGGCAGCGTGCTCGTCGAGTTCGGCCGCACCAAGGTGCTCTGCGTCGCCTCGTTCACCGAGGGCGTGCCGCGCTGGCGCAAGGGCAGCGGCCAGGGCTGGGTCACCGCCGAGTACGCGATGCTCCCGCGGGCGACGAACACCCGCTCCGACCGCGAGTCGGTCAAGGGCAAGGTCGGCGGGCGCACCCAGGAGATCTCCCGGCTCGTCGGGCGCTCGCTGCGGGCCGCCGTCGACGTCACCGCGCTGGGCGAGAACACCATCGTCCTGGACTGCGACGTCCTGCAGGCCGACGGCGGCACCCGCACCGCCGCCATCACCGGCGCCTACGTGGCGCTCGCGGACGCCGTCGCCTGGGCCCGCGGCAGGGGGATCGTGCGGCGCGACCCGCTGCTGGACTCCATCTCGGCGGTCAGCGTGGGGATCGACCAGGGCGTGCCGGTGCTCGACCTCGAGTACACCGAGGACGTCCGCGCCCAGACCGACATGAACGTCGTGGTCAGCGGGAAGGGCTCGTTCATCGAGGTGCAGGGCACCGCCGAGGGCGCGCCGTTCGACCGCGCCGAGCTCGACGCCCTGCTCGATCTCGCCGTCGGCGGCTGCGCGCAGCTGGCGCGCCTCCAGGCGGAGGCGCTGGCCTCGTGAGCGCCGTGCAGCTCGTGCTGGCCACCCGCAACGCCCACAAGGTGGGCGAGCTGCGCTCGATCCTCGCCGCGGCGCTGCCGGCGGGGGAGAGCGCGGTGGAGGTGCTGGCCGCCGGTGACCTCGGGCTGCCCGACGTGGCCGAGACGGGCGTGACCTTCGCCGAGAACGCGCTGCTCAAGGCGCGGGCGGTCGCGGCGGCGACCGGCCTCGTGGCGGTCGCGGACGACTCCGGGATCGCCGTCGACGTCCTCGGCGGGTCGCCCGGCATCTTCTCGGCCCGCTGGGCGGGGCGGCACGGTGACGACGCCGCGAACCTGGCGCTGCTGCTGGCGCAGGTCGCGGACGTCCCCGACGCGCACCGCGGCGCGGAGTTCGTCTGCGCCGCGGCCCTGGTCACCCCCGACGGCGCCGAGCACGTCGAGCTCGGCCGCCTGCGCGGCTCGCTGGCGCGCGAGCCGCGCGGCGGCGGCGGCTTCGGCTACGACCCCGCGCTGGTGCCCGAAGGTCTCGAGGTCACCTGCGCGGAGCTGTCACCGGCCGAGAAGGAGGCGATCAGCCACCGAGGCCGCGCCTTCCGCGCCCTCGCCCCCGCGATCGCGACGGCGCTGGGGCTGGCGCAGCGCTAGCGCCCCTGGAGGAGCGGTACCGCTTGATGAGGCGGTAGCCGGTCTGGGCGACGGTGAACCACATGAAGAACCTGCGCATGCCCCGACGCTAGGACCAGGGGCGCTCGGGCGCGCGGCGGCAGCCGTGCTGGTGCGCGAGGCGGGACTCGAACCCGCACGCCCGGAGGCACAGGGACCTAAACCCTGCGTGGCTGCCAGTTTCACCACTCGCGCGCGGAGCGTCAGTCGAGGCCGAGCTCCTTGCGCAGCCGCGCCACGTGGCCGGTGGCCTTGACGTTGTACTGGGCGAGGGCCACCACGCCCTCGGGGTCGACGACGACCGTCGAGCGCAGCACGCCGGTGGTGGTGCGCCCGTACATCGTCTTCTCGCCCCACGCGCCGTACGCCTCGAGGACGGTGTGCTCGGGGTCGCTGAGCAGCGGGAAGGTCAGGTGCTCGGCGTCCGCGAACCGCGCCAGCGCCTCGGGGCCGTCGGGGGAGACCCCGACGACGTCGTACCCGGCGCCGGTGAGCGAGGCGAGGCTGTCGCGGAAGTCGCAGGCCTGCGTGGTGCACCCCGGCGTGCTGGCCGCCGGGTAGAAGTAGACGACGACCGACCGGCCGCGGTGCTGCGACAGCGTCCAGCCGGCTCCAGCGGCGTCGGTCAGGGTGAAGTCCGGGGCGCTCTGGCCGACCTCGAGGCGATCGCTCACGCTGCCAGCCTAGGGCTCCGCGGCGGGAGCCGGAGGTCCGCGCCCGCCCGGGGCTTGTTGCGACGATGTCGCAGGTAGCGGGAGACTGCCGCCGTGCACGTACCCGACGGCTTCCTCGACGCCTCCACCTCGATCGCCACGGCGGCCGTCGCCGCGGGCGCCGTGGGCCTGGCGCTGCAGCGCTCGGAGCGGGAGGTGCGCGAGGCCGGCGCGCCGCTGACCGGCCTCACGGCCGCGTTCGTCTTCGCCGCCCAGATGGTCAACTTCCCGGTCGGGGCCGGCACGAGCGGCCACCTCGTCGGCGGGGCGCTGGCCCTCGTCCTCGTCGGCCCCTGGACGGCGCTGCTGTGCCTCACCGCCGTCCTGCTCGTGCAGGGCCTGCTCTTCGCCGACGGCGGGCTCACCGCGCTGGGCACCAACGTCCTGCTCATGGGCGTGGTGCCGATCGCCGTGGGGTCGCTGGTGCTGCGCCTCGTGCTGCCGCTCCTGCCGCGCCGCCCCCGCAGCGTCGTGCCGGCCGCCGGGCTGGCTGCGGCGGTCTCCGTGCCGACCGCCGCGCTGGCCTTCACCGGCCTGTACGCCGTCGGCGGCACGGTCGACGTCCCGCTCGGCGCGCTGGCGGTGGCGATGGTCGGCTGGCACGTGCTCATCGGCGCCGGGGAGGCGCTCATCACCGCCGCCGTGGTCGGCGCGGTCGTCGCCACCCGCGCCGACCTCGTGCACGCGGCCCGCCACCTGCGGCCCGACCTCGTGCTCGTGGACGCCGACGGGCGACGCAGCGCCGTGCCCGCCACGGGGACCGCCGGCGTCCTCGCGCCCGTGCGCCCCGCCCGGCGCCCGCTGGCGGTCGGGCTGGCGGTGACCGCCGTGGTCGCGGGGCTGGTGAGCCTCGCCGCCAGCGCCTCCCCGGACGGCCTGGCGTCCGTCGCCGGCGCGCTGGGGCTCGACGCCGGTGCGCAGGGCTCCGCCGCGGCGTCCTCGCCCCTGGCGGGGTACGACGTGCGCGGCGTCCCGAGCCCCCTGCTCTCCGGCGGGCTGGCGGGCCTGCTCGGCGTCGCCGTCACGGTCGCCGTGGGCGCGGGGACCGCGGTGGCCTCCCGCGTGCTGGGGCGCGCCCGGCGCTCGACCCGGGCGTGAGCGCGCCCCTCCCTCCCGTCCTCCTGTCAGCACCACGACGAGCCGGGGCGCGTCGTGGTGCTGACACCGACGGGCTGCTCGTGCCGCGGGACAGCCCCGTCCACCGGCTGCCCGCGCAGTGCGAGGTCGTCGCGCTCGTCGCGCTGGCGCTGGTCGCCCTCGCCGTGCCGCGGGGGCGCTGGGCCGCCTTCGCGGCGCTGGCCGCGCTGCTCGTCGCCGTCGCCGCCCTCGCGCGCCTGCCGGTGCTGCTCGTGCTGCGCCGCCTGGCGGTCGAGGCGCCGTTCGTCGTCTTCGCCGCCCTGCTGCCGTTCGTGGCGGCGGGGGAGCGCGTGCGCGTCCTGGGCGTGGCGGTCTCCGGCCCCGGCCTGGTCGACGCCGGCACGCTGCTCGCCCGGGCGACCCTCGGCGTCCTGGCGGCGGTGGTGCTCGCCAGCACCACCAGCGCCCGCGACCTGCTGGGCGGCCTGGCGCGCCTGCGGCTGCCCGCGCCGCTGCTCTCGGTGCTGACCTTCATGCTGCGCTACGCCGCGGTCGTGGCCGACGACCTGCGGCGCGTGCGGATCGCGCGCGAGGCGCGGGGCGCCTCCGGGAACCGCCTGCGCCACCTCGGGGCGGTCGCCGCCGGGGTCGGCTCGGTGTTCGTGCGCACCTACGAGCGGGGAGAGCGGGTGCACCAGGCGATGCTCGCGCGCGGCCACCGCCCCGGGACGCCGCTGGTGGAGGGGGCGCCCGCCCGCCCCGCCCAGTGGCTGGCCGCCGCCGCGCTGCCGGCCGCGGGGCTGCTCGCCGTGGCGGTGCTGCGGTGAGCGGCTCGGTGCCCCCGCCGCCGCCCGCAGCGGGCCGGCCGCCGTCGCTGGAGGTCGAGCGCCTCGCCTTCGCCTACCCCGACGGCCGGCAGGTGCTCTTCGGGGTCGACCTCACCGTCGCCCGGGGCGAGCGGGTCGCCGTCCTCGGCCCCAACGGCGCCGGCAAGACGACCCTCGTGCTGCACCTGGCCGGCGTCCTGGGCGCCGTGGCCGGGGGCACCGGCAGCGGCCGGATCGCCGTCGCCGGGCTGGAGCTGGCCCCGGCGACCCTGCCGGAGGTGCGCCGGCGGGTCGGCCTGGTCTTCCAGGACCCCGACGACCAGCTCTTCATGCCCACGGTCGCCGACGACGTCGCGTTCGGGCCCCGCACCCTCGGCCTGCGGGGCGCGGCGCTGGAGCAGCGGGTCGCCGGCGCGCTGGAGCAGGTCGGCATGGCCGGTGTCGCCGAGCGCCCCCCGCACCACCTCTCGTTCGGGCAGCGCCGGCGCGTCGCGGTGGCCGGCGTCCTGGCGATGGAGCCCGAGGTGCTCGTGCTCGACGAGCCGACCTCGAACCTCGACCCCGCGAGCCGCCGCGAGCTCGCCGAGCTGCTCGCGGGCCTGGACGTCACGGTCGTCGTGGTCACCCACGACCTGCCCTACGCGCTGCAGACGTGCCCCCGGTCGGTGGTGCTCGACGGCGGGCGCGTGGTCGCCGACGGACCGACCGCCGACCTCCTGGCCGACGCCGAGCTGCTCGCGGCCCACCGCCTCGAGCTCCCGTTCGGCTTCGCGCCGCCGTCCCGGGCTGCCGACCGCCCCGCGTCGCGCTAGGTTCCGGTCATGAGCGCCACGCCGACCGACCCCGACGACCTCGCGCGCGAGATCGGGCAGCGCCAGGAGCACCTGGCCCGCACCGTCGACGAGCTCGCCGCGCGGGTGGCTCCCAAGGAGCTCGCCCGCCGCGGCGTGGCCGACGCGCAGGCCAAGGCCCGTGACGCCCTCCTCGACGAGAAGGGCGACCTGCGCACCGAGCGCCTCGCCGCCGTCGGCGGGGCCGTCGCGGCCGTCGTCGGCCTGTTCGGCGCGCTCTCCTGGCGCAGCCGCCGCAGCACCCGGCGGCACTCCAGCACCCCGGACGCCGAGGACTTCCTCGAGGGCGCGTTCAAGGCCAGCACCAAGCGCCGCTGACGCCCACCGGGCCGGGCCGATGAGTCCGGCCCGCTCCGTCGGTCTGCCCGGCATGACGCGACGAGTCGTGATGCCCCTGAGCGTGTCCGCCGACGGCTTCTTCGAGACCCTCGACCACGACATCGGCTGGCACCGGGTCGATGAGGAGCTGCACCAGCACTTCAACGACCACCTGGGCGAGATGGCGGCCTTCCTCCAGGGGCGGGTCACCTACGAGCTGATGGACGCGTACTGGCCCGCCGCGGACGAGGACCCGCGCAGCACGGGGCCGGAGCGAGGGTTCGCGAGCATCTGGCGCGACGTGCCGAAGGTCGTGTACTCGCGCACCCTCTCCGGGCCCGGCCAGGGCGCGACCCTCCAGCGCGAGGTGGACCCGGCGGCGGTCCGCGCGCTCAAGGCGCAGCCCGGCGGGGACATGACCATCGGCGGGCCCGACCTGGCCGCGACCTTCTTCGAGCACGGCCTGGTCGACGAGCTCCGGCTCTACGTGCACCCCGTGGTGCTGGGGCGAGGACGGCGTCCGTTCGCCGACGGCGCCCACCTCGACCTCGACCTCGTCGAGAGCCGCCGCTTCGGCGGCGGCGTGGTCCTGCTGCGCTACGCCGTCGCGGGGACGAGCGACCGGCCCGCGGCGGCGTCCTAGGGCGTCAGCGGCCCTCGGCGATGGCGCGCAGCGCCTCGAGGTGGCGGGCGTAGGCGCTGCGGCCGACCGGCGTCAGCGACAGCCAGGTGCGGGGGCGCTTGCCCACGTGGCCCTTGCGCACCCGCACGTACCCGGCGGCCTCCAGGGAGGAGGCCTGCTTGGACAGCACCGAGTCGGAGACCTCGATGGTGTCGCGCACGTGGGCGAACTCCGCCTCGTCGACCTGCGCCAGGGCCGCGACGAGGCTCAGGCGCACCGGGGCGTGGATGACCTCGTCGAGCCGGTGGCGCGCGTGCTGGCCGGAGGTCGCGGTCACGGCCGCGCTCGGGCGATGACGACCGCCGCCAGCAGGCTCGGCGCGGCGACCGCGGCGGCGCCCAGGGCCACCTGCGGCCAGGTGTTGGGCGCGGTCTGGGCGCTGAGGTTCAGCCACGGCGTGACCAGGGCCAGGGCCACGACGAACGAGGCCGCGAACCCCGTCCACATCCACCGCCGGCTCCCGCGGGGCACGGTGCGCGAGGCCCGCTCCACCCACAGCAGCTCGGCGACGAGGGCGAGGGTGACGACGAGGGAGATCAGCGCGTACTGCCCCTCGCCGACGAGGTTCCGGCTCGCCATCAGCGCTCCCGTGGTCACCCCGACGGCGGCCGTGCCCAGCGCGTGGACCCTGCGGTCGCGGGGGACGCCGAGCGTGCGGGCGCGCGTGGACGCGAGCTGCTGGCGGGCCTGCTCGGGGGTGAGCGGGTGCTCGTGGGTGTTCATGGGGCCTCCTCGTCGCCGTGGTGGTCCGATACAAGCAAGTACTTTCCGAACTGGCAAGTACTTTCCTCCCGTCGCACCGAGTACGGTCGGGGCGTGAGCGAGTCGCCTGGAGCCGGGTCGGACCGGCTGCCGATCCGGATGCTCCACGACCGGGTGCTGGTCTCCCTGGACCGCGAGGCGGGCGAGCGCCGCTCGGGCTCGGGCATCGTCATCCCGGCCACCGCGGCCGTCGGCCGGCGCCTGTCCTGGGGCGCGGTCGCCGCCGTGGGCCAGCACGTGCGCCAGGTGCAGCTCGGGGACCGGGTGCTCTTCGACCCTGAGGACCGCGCCGAGGTCGAGCTGAGCGGGCAGGACTACGTGCTGCTGCGCGAGCGCGACCTCCACGCCGTCGCGGCTCCGCGGGTCGAGGGCGGGCAGACGGGGCTGTACCTCTGAGCACCGCCGACGCCGCTCCGGCGCCCCGGGCCAACGCCCGCTACACCGTCCTCGACGCCCCCGGGCCGCTCCCGAGGGACATGCTCCGGGACCTGCTGAGCATCCGCCGCGACCCGCTGGCCTACCTCGCGCGCACCGCCGAGCGCTTCGGCGACCGCGTCGCCTTCCCCCTGCCGACCACCCCGGTGCTCCTCGTCAACACCGTCGCCGGCGCGCGCCGGGTGCTCGTGGACAACGGCGGCGCCTGGTCCAAGCGCACGATCCAGTACGGCTCCCTGTCCCTCGTGACCGGAAGCGGCCTGCTGACCTCCGACGGGACGGCGTGGCGCACGGCCCGCCGCGCCGTCCAGCCGGCCTTCCACCACTCCAGCCTCGACGTGGTGGCCGAGCAGTCCGTCGCCGCCGCTGACCGGCTCCGCGAGCGCTGGCCGGCCGGGGCGGACGCCGTGGTGGACGTCGACGCCGCCGTGCTGCAGGCGACGCTGGAGGTGGTCGGGCGCACGCTCTTCGGCGCCGACGTGGGCGGCGACGGGGAGCGCGTGGTCTCCGCCGTCCTCGACGCCCTCGAGGTGGTCATCGCCCGGGCGCGCACGCCGCTGCCGGTGCCCTCGTGGGCGCCGACGCCGTCCAACCGCCGCCTGGCCCGGGCTCGGAGGGTGCTGGACGAGGTGGTCGACTCCGTCGTGGCGGCGCGCCGGGCCGCCGGGGTGGGGGAGGAGGACGACGACCTGCTCGCCCTGCTGCTGCGGTCCGTCGAGTCCGGGGCGCTGCCCCCCGAGGCCGTGCGGGCCGAGCTGGTGACGATGGTCATCGCCGGCCACGAGACGGTCGCCTCGGCGCTGACCTGGACGCTGCACCTGCTCGCCGAGCACCCGGAGGCGCAGCAGCGGCTGCACGCCGAGCTGGACGCCGTCCTGGCCGGACGCGCTCCGGCGTGGGCCGACCTGCCGGCGCTGGCCTGGACCCGCGCCGTGGTCGACGAGTCGCTGCGGCTGTACCCGCCGGCGTGGGTGGTCACCCGCCGCGCGGAGGAGGACGACGTGGTCGACGGCGTCGCCACCCCCGCCGGGACGCTGGTGATCGTCAGCCCCTGGCTGCTGCACCGGCGCGAGGAGGCCTGGCCCGACGCCGAGCGCTTCGACCCGGAGCGCTTCGCGCAGGGGCGCACCCCGCCCCGCGGGGCCTACCTGCCGTTCGGGGCCGGGAGCCGGCTGTGCATCGGGCGCGACTTCGCGCTCGTGGAGTGCGTGCTCGTCCTCGCGGCCCTGCTGCGCGACCGCAGCGTCGCCCCCGTCGCCGGCCGCGCGCCCCGCGTGGACGCCCTCGTGACGCTGCGCCCGCGCGGGGGGATGCCGCTTCGACTCGTGCCCCGCACTGTTGCTACAGTGGACCCGCACGCGCGCTGCTAGCTCAATTGGCAGAGCAGCTGACTCTTAATCAGCGGGTTCTGGGTTCGAGTCCCAGGCGGCGCACCAGCTCACCGAAGCCCCCACCGGCCCCGCCGGCGGGGGCTTCGTCGTCGTGGCGGCGGGTAGGGGGCCGGCGTGCCTCACCCCTCCGGAGCGGGCGCGCGGCGCGTGCGCCCGTGG